>JAQBPZ010000338.1 GCA_028287225.1 Gemmatimonadota bacterium | reverse complement strand
GACCAGCCTACGGCGATCTACTCGACGATCGGCAACGACAGCCTGCGTCCCGAGCGCACGACCGAGTTCGAGACGGGCTTCGAGACGAAGTTCTTCAACAACCGCGGCTCGCTCGACTTCACGTACTACCACAAGCGCACGAAGGACGCGCTGATCTCGGCCATCGTGCCCCCGTCCTACGGCGCCGCCGGGACCGTCCGCCAGAACCTCGGCGCGGTGGAGAACACCGGCTGGGAGATGACCCTCTCCGGGCAGATCATCGATCGCCGGGCCATCGGGTTCGACGTGTCCGTCCTGGGCTCGATCAACGACAACAAGCTGCTCAGCCTCGGCAACACCCAGGCGCAGATCGGCACGATCACGCGCGCGGTGGAAGGCTATCCGCTCTTCGGGCTCTGGGCGCAGCCGATCACCGGCTGGAAGGACAAGAACGGCGACGGCATCCTGACGTACAACGCCGACAGCACGCTGAACGAGGTGTTCGTGGGCGACTCGGTCATCTTCCGCGGCTACAGCTCGCCGCGGTACACGGTGAGCGTGACCCCGGGCGTCGACCTGCTCAACCGCCACCTCCGCATCCAGGGGCTGTTCGACTACCGCGGTGGCAACCGGTACTACAACAACACCGAGCGCATCCGCTGCGTGAGCCGCCAGAACTGCAACGGCCTCATGAACCCCGATGCGTCGCTGGAGGAGCAGGCGATGGTCGTCGCCACGCGCGACCATCCCTCCAAGACCCTGGACGGCTTCTTCCAGCCCGGCTCATTCGTGAAGCTGCGGGAAGTGTCGGCGACGCTCTCGGCCCCGGACGACTGGGCGCAGCGCTACGCCCGCGCGCGCAGCCTGAGCTTCACGTTCAGCGCGCGCAACCTGAAGACCTGGACCAACTACCGCGGCGTCGATCCCGAGACCGACTTCACGGCGAGCGAGACCAGCAGCACACCGCAGGACTTCCAGACGGTCGGACCGCCGTCCTTCTTCATGTTCCGACTCAACGTCGGCTTCTGACGCCCATACCGGATATATCGACATGAGACGCACTCCCAACAGCGGGCGCCGGCGCGCTGCGGCGCTCGTCGCCGCCGCGCTCTCGCTCGCGCTCGTGCAGGCCTGCAACACCGACAGCCTGCTCACCGCGGTCGACCCCGACCTGATCGTCCCCGCGACGCTGCAGAATACCGAGGGCGCCCTCGCCGTCTACAACGGCGCGCTCACCCGGCTGCGGACCGCCACCGTCTCCACCTCCAACCTCCAGGAGCCGGAGTTCCTCTTCAGCGGCCTGCTCGCCGACGAGTGGTCCACGAGCTCCACCTTCGTGCAGAACGACGAGGTGGACCAGCGCAACATCAAGCTCGACAACTCGTCGGTGCGCGACCAGTTCCGGCAGCTCGCGCGCGCGCGCACGGCGTCCAACCAGGCGCTGGCGCTGCTCCGGAAGTACGTCGCGACGGACAGCGTGAAGCAGGCCGAGATGTACTTCACGCGCGGCTTCGCGGAGCTCCAGATGGCGTCGGACTACTGCAACGGCATCCCCCTGAGCGACGCGTCGGGCGACGTGCCCGTTCCGGGCGTGCCGCTCTCCGTCGCGGAAGTCTTCGCCCGCGCCGGCGCGTCGTTCGACTCCGCGCTCATGCTGGTGCCGGGGACGACGGCGGCCGCGGTCGACATCGCGCGCGCGTCGCGCGTCGGCAAGGCACGGGCGCTCATCGGGGTCAACAAGTTTCCCGAGGCGGCGGCGCTCGTGACGGCCACGCTGGTGCCCACGAGCTACTCGTACGACGTGACGCATTCCATCACCGGCGGCTCCAACGCGATCTGGGGCCAGGGCGCCAGCGCGCGTCGCTACACGGTCGGCGACAGCCTCGAGGGAAATGCCCGCAACCTCCTGATCAAGGGCGCGATCCCGTTCTTCTCCGCGAAGGATCCCCGCCTGCCCGTGACCTACTCGGTCAGCTCGAAGGGCGACACGACCAAGTCGCAGGACGGCTTCACCTTCTCCCGCACCACGACGCTCTACGGGCAGCTGTCGCCCGTGGCGCTCGCGAACGGGCTGGACGCTCGGCTGATCGAGGCCGAGGCACGCCTGCAGGCCAACGACGTGCCGGGGATGATGACGATCCTCAACGCGCTGCGCGCCGCGCCGCCCAAGGTGGGTGACCTGCCGCCCGCGACGAACCCCGTGACGGCGGGCAAGCAGCCGGTGGCCTCGCAGCTTCCCCCGCTGGCGACGCCCGCGACCCGCGCCGATGCGGAGAACCTGTACTTCCGCGAGAAGGCCTTCTGGACCTTCGGGCGGGGACAGCGGCTCAACGACCTCCGCCGGCTGGTCCGCTTCTACCAGCGCGCCGAAGACACCGTCTTCCCCACCGGCGTGCATTATCGCGGTGGAAACTACGGTACCGACAAGAACCTGCCCGTGCCCACGGACGAGCTGACGAACCCCAACTTCAAGGGGTGCACGGACCGCAAGGCCTGACGCATCCGGTGGATGACAGAGAGGGCACGCGGCAGTCGCCGCGTGCCCTCTCTGTCATCCACGATCATCGTGCCGCGTCGCTACGCGTCGAGCGCCTCGCGGACCGCGCGCGCGAAGTCGGCGGGTGAGAAGGGCTTCTGCACGAAGGGAACGGTGGACGACACGATGCCGCGCCGCACGATCTCGTCGTCCGTATAGCCCGACATGAACAGCGCCCGCAGCGTGGGCCGCTCGGCCTGAAGCCGGCGCACCACCTCCGTGCCCCGCATGCCCGGCATCACCGCATCGCTGACCACGAGGTGGATGGTGGATGCGAACGCCCGCGACACCTCCAGCGCCGCCTCGCCGTTCGCGGCCTCCAGCACCACGTACCCCTGCCGCCGCAACACCCGCTTCGCGACCTCGCGCACCGACAGCTCGTCTTCCACGAGCAGCACCGTCTCCACCCCGCGCGCCGACGCGCGCTCGGCCTCCTGAAGCTGTTCGGCCTCCTCGCCTGCGACGAGCGCGGGAAGCAGCACGTCGAACGTGGAGCCCTGCCCCAGCGTGCTGTCCACCGTGATGTAGCCCGCCGACTGCTTCACGATGCCGTACACCATCGCGAGGCCGAGCCCGGTGCCCTTCCCCAGCTCCTTCGTGGTGAAGAACGGCTCGAACAATCGGGCCTGCACCGCCGGCGACATGCCGCTGCCGGTGTCGGTCACCGAGAGCGCCACGTACGCGCCCGGCGGCACGATGCCCGGGGCGCTCGACGACTCGGGTATCGTGACCAGCCGCGTCCGCAGGGTGAGCCGCCCGCCCGAGGGCATCGCGTCGCGCGCATTGACCGCGAGGTTCACGACCACCTGGTCCAGCTGGCTCGGGTCCGCGACCACCCTGGGCAGCGACGGCGCGAGGGTCGTGACGATCTCGATGTCCTCGCCGAGCAGGCGCTCGAGCATCGTGCGCGTCTCCTCCACGGTGGCATTGAGATCGGTGACCACCGGCTTCAGGATCTGCTTCCGGCTGAAGGCGAGCAGCTGGCGCGTGAGCCCCGCCGCGCGCACGGCGGCCTTGTGGATGGCCGTCGCATCCTCGTGCTGCGGGTCGCCCGAATCCAGCGACTCCAGCAGGAAGGCGCTGTGCGCGCCGATCACCGTGAGGAGGTTGTTGAAGTCGTGGGCGACGCCGCCCGCGAGCCGCCCCACGGCGTCCATCTTCTGCGCCTGCCGGAGCTGGGCCTCGAGCTCCGTGCGCTCCGTGGTGTCCATCACGTGGACGAGCACGCGGTCCGGGTGCTGCGGGCCCATCGTGAGGTCCAGCATGCGCCGTCCGAGCGGCGGCGCGAGGTCGAGCCGCACGCTGCGCCGCACCACGCCCCCGTCCGCGAGGCAGCGGCGCATGTCGTCGCTGATGTCTGCCATGCCCGGAAAGACGTCCCCGAGCGCGGTGCCGCTCCCGTCCCGGCAGGACACCGGCAGCAGCGCCTGGCCCGCCTCGTTGCACTCCAGGAGCGCGAACCCCTCCGCGCGCGCCTCCCAGAGGTAGGTCGGCACCGGCAGCTTCGCGAACTGGTCATGCAGCCGCTGCTTGCTGCGCACGAGCCGCTCGGTCGCCAGCACCTGCTCCGTCACGTCCACGCCGTGCGCCACGAGCGCATGCTCGCCGTCGGCCTGCTCGAGGCGCTGATAGACGACGTCCACGTATCGGGTCTCCATCGGCGCGCCGCGCACGCGTGCGAGCTGCAGCGGGAGCTGCCGCGCGACGAAGGCTTCCCCTGTCTCCCGCACGTGATCCAGCAGCTCCATGATCCCCTGCGCCACGACCTCGGGCATCGCCTCGGCGACCGGCAGCCCCACGACGTCGCGGTCGCCGATGAGCGCCTGATATGCCGGGTTCACGCGCTCGACCACATGGTCCGGTCCGCGCGCGACCGCCAGGAACGAGGGCGCGTGCTGGAAGATGCTCGCCAGGTGCTGGCGCTCGTTCTGGAGCGACGCGACCAGGCGCTCGCGCTCCCGGGCCTGCGCCTGCTGGGCGGTGATGTCCACGCTGATGACGACGCCGCCGGTGAGCGTTCCGGCGGCGTCGTGAATCGGCGCCGCGGAGTTGAGCACGAACCCACGCAGGCCGTCGAACCGCTCGATCTGGACGACCTCGTTGGCGATCGTCTCGCCCGTCCGCAGAGTGCGCGCGAGGGCCCAGTCGTCCGGCGCGATGGGCGCGCCCGAGGCCGACCAGCCGCGGTACTGCCCGTACTCCGCCACGGTGGCGGCATGCGGTGCCGCGCCGCCCCAGAGCCGCGCCGCCGCGGGGTTGCTGTGCGTGAGCTGCCCGCCCGCGTCGGCCAGCCACACGCCCACGGGAATCGCCTCGAGCGTGGCCTCCAGCCGCCGGCGGTCGAGGTCGGCGGCGCGCAGGGCCTCGGCCATCGCGACGTCGGCGCGGCTGCGCTCGGTGATGTCCGTGATCACGGCGAGGGTGCCCGTCACCACGCCATGCTCGTCCGCGATCGGGCTGATCGCGGCGCGGACGTCCAGCAGCCCGCCGTCGGGATGCACGAGCTGCGTCTCCAGCTCGATCGCCTGATCGTGCCACCGCTGCAGGAGGTGACTGCGCGCCGCGAACGCCTCGTGGGCGGGCATGAAGTCGAACAGCGTCCGGTCGCGCAGGGAGTCCGTGGGCTTGCCGAGCAGCGATTCCATGCGCGGATTCGCGTAGGTGATCATCCCGGCCGTGTCCATGGCCAGCACGCCCTCCGCCGTGGTCTCCACGAAGCGGCGGAACCGCGCCTCGCTGTTCGCCCGCTCCAGCTCCGCGTCGACGCGCGCCGTGACGTCGCGGGCATTCGTGGTGATGCCGCGGACGGCCTCGTCGTGCAGCAGGTTGCGGGCGCCCCCTTCCAGCCACCGCCAGCTTCCGTCGCGATGCTGCACGCGACACGCGAGCTCGGCGGCCGCACCGGGCCCCTCGGCCAGCAGCGTCGCGAGGACCGCCTGCACGGCGGACTGGTCGTCCGGGTGCACGAGCTTCAGCGCAGGCGTGCCGAGCAGGTCGTCCGCCGAATACCCGATGATCGCCTCCGCGGAGGGGCTGAGGTAGTTGAAGTCGCCGGCGTCGCTCACGATGGAGACGAATTCCACGGAGCGTTCGGTCAGGGCGCGAAACAACGCCTCGTCCGCCGCGCGCGCGCGATGCGCCGCTTCGGC
>JAQBPZ010000329.1 GCA_028287225.1 Gemmatimonadota bacterium | reverse complement strand
CGTGGCGCCGGCTGTCGCCTTCATCGCGGCCATCACGTATACCCTTCTGCGATCCGCGCCGGCCCGAGCACCAGGGACGGCGGTCCGGTCTGGACCACGACCGGGACTTTCTCGGCGCCAGTGCGCGGGTGCCACGCGCATCCCGCACCGATGGCGCGGACGCCTGCCGCTGGGCCGCCAATGCAAGATCGACATGCCGGCCGACGCCAGGCCGGATGATGCGCGAGGAGTACGATGAGCTCATCCCTGTCACTGCACGACGTCACGGCCGCGCCCACCGAGCGGCGGAAGACGCTGGTTGCGCACACCACGACGGTGGCGAGCCTGGATGCACGCACGCGCGACGCAGCCTTCGCGCTCTTCGCCCATGCATACGAGAACGTGTCACGGGAGCGGTTCGAGCGTGACCTGGCGGGCAAGCAGCACGTGATCCTGCTGCGTGACGGCGAGAGCGGTGCGCTGAGGGGCTTCTCCACGGTGTGCGTGCGCGACGTCGTGACGACGGGCGGCACGATGACGGTCGTCTTCTCCGGTGACACGGTCATCGATCGCGCGTACTGGGGGCAGAAGCAGCTTCAGCTCGCGTTCGCGCGGCTCATGGTGTCGCTCAAGCTCCGGGCGCCACTGCGTCCGCTATCGTGGTTCCTGCTGTCCAAGGGCTATCGGACGTACCTGCTGCTCGCGAACGCCTTTCCGCATTCCGTACCGCGCGCCGGCGTGCCGGACGACGTGCGGCTGCGCGGCGTGCTCGACGACCTCGCGACCGAGCGATTCGGCGCGCAGTACGATCGGACGGCGGGGGTGGTGCGCTACGACGATCCGCACGAGCGGGTTCGCGAGGGGCTTGCGCCGGTCACCGCGGCGGTGCTCGCCAATCCGCACGTGCGCTTCTTCGTGAAGCGCAACCCGGAGCATGCCGCGGGGGTGGAGCTCGCATGCCTCGCGGACGTGCGGCTCGTCGACCTGGCGCGCGCGATCCTGCGCTTCGTGACTGTCGGAGCCCTGCGCCGGCTGCGCGACCCACGGAGCGTGGGGCGGTGAGCGGCCTCACGCGTCTCGCGAACGCCGTGACGGTGGCGGGCGCTGCGCGGTCGAGCGTCCGCCTCTCGGCGGCGCTTCGCGAGCCCGCCGCGGCGCAGGGGGCAGTGCTCGAGCGCATCCTCCGTGGTGCGCGACACAGCGAGTACGGACGCGCGCATCGCTTCGCCAGGCTGCGCGGCGCGGCGGACTTCGCCGAGGGGGTGCCGCTGGTGGAGCACGACGACCTGGTGCCGTGGATCGATCGCATCGCGGCCGGTGAGGCGAACGTGCTGACGCGCGCACCGGTCCGGTTCATGGAGCCGACCGGCGGATCGTCGGGCTACATGAAGCTCGTGCCGTACACGGATGCGCTGCTCGGCGAGTTTTCGGCGGCCACGCTGCCGTGGCTGCACGACCTCCTCACGCGCCGGCCGGCGCTCGCGCGCGGTCGCGCATACTGGGCCATTACTCCTCCGTCGCGGCTTGCGACCAGCACCGCTGGCGGCCTGGCCGTGGGCATGCCGGACGACGCCGACTACTTTCCCGCCCTGCTGCGCCCCCTGCTTCGCCGCACGCTCGCGGTGCCAGCCTCGGTGGGACGCACGGGGCCGATCGGCACCTGCCGCTACCTCACGCTGCTCGCGCTGCTCGGTGCGCCGGACCTCGCGATGGTCTCGGTGTGGAGCCCGAGCTTCCTGACGCTGCTCGTGGACGCGCTCGACGAATCATGGGAGCGGCTGCTGCGCGACCTCGAGCATGGGACGGTGAGCCTGCCGCTGCCGCGGGCGGTCGCCGTACGGCTGGGGCGCGACCTCCCGGCTCAGCCGCGCGTGGCGCAGCAGCTCCGCGCACGGTTCGGCGACCATGCGCCACAGGACCTGGGCGAGGTGTGGGAACAGCTCGCGCTGATCTCCTGCTGGACGGAGGGCAACGCGTGGACGGCGCTGCAGGGGGTGCGCGCGCGCTTTCCGGGCGTGGAGGTGCAGGGCAAGGGACTGCTCGCCACCGAGGGGGTGGTCTCCATCCCGCTGTTCGACGCGCCGTGGCCGGTGCTCGCCGTGACGTCGCATTACCTGGAGCTGCTGGACCCGCGCGACCTGCGCGCCGTGCCGGTGCACCTGGCGGAGGTGGGCGCCACGTACGAGGTGGCGCTCACGACGGGGGGCGGGCTGCACCGCTACCGCCTGCGCGACCTGGTGCGCGTGGAGGGGTTCCATCATCGCACGCCGATGATCTCGTTCCAGGGACGGGCGGATCGCGCGAGCGACCTGGCGGGCGAGAAGCTCACGCCGGCGCTGGTGGAGCGCGCCATCGCCGACGCGCTGCACGACACGGGCATCGCGGTGGCGTTCGCGATGCTCGCGCCGTCGCCCGCTCCGGCGCCGCACTATCGCCTCTTCGTGGAGGGAACGCCGACGGAGGCCGCCGAGGTCGCCAACGCGCTCGACCGGCGACTCGGCGACGCGCACCACTACGCCCTCTGCCGCGCGCTCGGCCAGCTCGGCGCCATCGAGGGTGTCGCGGTGCGCGACGGCCATCGCCGGTACGAGGGGGCGTGCGCCGACCGCGGCCAGCGGTGCGGCTCCATCAAGCCGCCCGCGCTGGAGGCCACCCTCGACCTGGACCAGGTGTTCGACGTGCCGCCGCTGCTGGTGGCGAAGTGATCGCGCGCACCGCACCGGACCGCCCGCCCCTCTCGTGCGCCAGTGATGCGCCGCTCACCGGCGCGACGCTCGAGCATGCGCCGGAGCCGCGCGACGGCATGCGCTGGACGAGCGGGACGCTCAACGCGCACTGGTACGTGGCCGCGCTCTCGCGCCAGGTCACCGGGCAGCGCCCATTCGCGAGCACGGTGATGGAAGAGCCACTCGTCCTCTTCCGCGGAACCGACGGCCGCGCCACCGCGCTGCGTGACCGCTGCCTGCATCGCAATGCGCAGCTCAGCGAGGGCGACGTGTTCGACGGGTGCATCGGCTGTCCGTACCACGGGTGGACGTACGACGCGACCGGCGCATGCATCACCGTCCCGTCGGAGGGGCCGGATGCGACGCCGGCGATCGCGCGCCGAGTGGAGCGCTTCCCCACCGTTGAGCAGGACGGCCTGGTGTGGGTCTGGCTCGGCGATCCGGACGATGCGTCGTCCGCGCCCGAGCCCTTCCGGCTTCCCGGTGTCGGCCAGGATGGCTGGCGCTCGTACATGATGCTCACGGAGTTCGACGGCGACGTCACCGATCTGGTGGAGAACTTCATGGACGTGCCGCACACCGCGTTCGTGCACGCGGGGTGGTTCCGCAAGGCGGGCATGGCGAAGCGCGCCGAGGCCACCGTGGAGCGCACGAAGGGCGCAGTGCACGTGGAGTACTTCCAGCCGGACGACTCCATCGGCTTCTCGCGGCGCCTGCTGAACCCGGACGGCGCACCCATGACGCACACCGACCGGTTCTTCATGCCGAACGTCACGCGCGTCGACTACATGTGGGGCAGCCGGCGCGGCTTCGTGATCACGTCGCAGATCACGCCCGTCACGCGGGACCGGGCGCTGGTGTACACGTGCATCGCCTTCCGCTTCGGCGCCTTCAACCCGGTCGCGCGGCTGCTGCTGCCCGCGTACACGCGCATCGTCATCAACCAGGACGTGCGCATCATGGCCAACCAGACCGCGAACCTCCGGCGCCATGGTGGCCGTCGGTTCCACGGCACCGAGGCCGACGTCATCCACCGGGCCATCGAGTCGCTGCGCGACCACGCGCTCGCCGGCGAGCCGGCGCCCCCGCCCGAGCCGTTCAGCACGCGCATCGCGTTCTGGATGTGACCGTGACGGTGCATGCGACTGATTCCCGCGCCGCGCCCGACGCCGCGCCGCTCGTCGTGCGCCGCGCGCGAGCCTCGGACGACGCCGGCTGCCGGTCGCTGCTCGCGAGCGTCGCCATGGAAGCCGACCTCGCGCTCTCGGTGCGCCGGCGGCCGACGGTGGAGGCGATGTACGCGCTGCATGCCCGCGCGTGGGAGCAGTGGGTGGCGAGCGAGGCCGGCAGCGAGACCGATGCCGAGATCGCGGCGATGGCGTCGGTGCTCGTGCGCGACGGCTACGTGGATGGCGCGGTGGCGCCGGTGGGCTACCTCGGCGACCTCCGGTTCTCACCGCGCGCCGAGGGGCGGCAGATCCTGGACCGGCAGTACGGACCGATATTGTCGGCTGCGGCCGCTCGCTTCGGGTGCCGGCATTTCCTCACCACGATCATCGCGTCGAACGCGCGGGCGCGGCGTGCCCTCACCGTGCAGACGGCGCGCGCCGCGCGGCGCGGGCGGCCCACGTACACCCTGGTGCGCGAGTTCGACATCCGGTCCATCCATCTGGTGCTGCCGCGCCGGCGCGAGCGGTCCGACTACGTGGTACGGCGTGCCAGGGATTCCGACATCCCCGTCATCGCGGCGCTTCTCGACGCGGACGCGCGGCGACGTCCGCTGGGCTATCCCATGCCGGAGGCGGAGCTTCGCCGCAGGCTGGCGACGTGGCCCGGCCTGCGGATCGATTCGTTCCTGCTCGCGTGCCGCGCGGATGGAACGGTGGCGGGGGTGATGGCGCCATGGGACAGCGCGCCGGTGAAGCAGACGGTCGTGGATGCATACCGCGGCGCGATGCGGCGGGTCCGCACCCTGCACGACCTCGCCGCACGCCTGCTCGGCCGCCCGCGGCTCCCCGCGCCGGGACAGCCGCTGCACTACCGGTACCTCACGCACGTCGCGGTGCCGCCGGGTGAACCGGCGGTGCTGCGCGCGCTCCTGGCCGCGGCGTACCAGGCCGCGCGCCGGCAGGGATATCATTTCCTGAGCGTGCCGGCGCCGGTCGGCGATCCGCTGGACGTCGCCTACCGTGGCTACCTCACCACGGACATCCGCGCCGGCCTGTACGCGGTGACGCTGCCCGGCACCCAGGTTCCGGCCTGGCTGGCCGAGGGTCCGATGCCCGGCTTCGAGATGGCGCTCGTCTGATGACGACGCCCCGCGTCGCGCCGCCGCCGCCGAACCGCTACACCGCGCCCGAGCCGCCGGAGCAGGGGCCGCGCGCGCGCCGCTGGCACCCGGTGGTGGCGCCACTGCCGGGCCTGCGCGATCCGCGGCTTGCCTTCGCCGCCATCCTCACCCTCTACCTCGTGATGGGGGTGGCCTGGCTCGGGTTCAACCGCACGCCCGGGCAGATCCTCGCCATCGTCGCCATCGGCTGCTCGCTCGAGATGGTGCTCCACTGGGTGCTGCGCCGGCGTGAGGTGATCCTCCCGCTCAGCGCCTACATCAGCTGCCTGTCGCTCGCCATCCTGCTCAACTACTCGCACGACTATGCGCTGCTGGCGGTGCCGGTCTTCCTGACCATCGGCTCCAAGTACCTCATCACGGTGGACGGGCGGCACCACTACAACCCGTCGCTCTTCGGGGTGGTGGTGAGCCTGCTGGTGGCGGGGCACCTCATCACGACCGCGCCGGCATACCAGTGGGGCGGCACCCTCGCGATGTCGGCGTTCATCGTGATGCTGGCGTTCGCGGGCTTCCTCTTCCGCGTGGGGCGCGGCTGGCTCATCGCGTCGTTCCTGCTGACGTACGTGCTCCAGACCGCGCTGCGCGCCTGGATCATGCGCGCCCATCTCCCCCCGGAGATGCTCTTTCTCGGCACGCTCAGCTCGCCGCCGTTCTTCGTCTTCACCTTCTTCATGATCACCGACCCGCGCACGTCGCCGGACAGTCGGCGGGCGCAGATCGGGGTCGGCGTGTCCATCGCGCTCGTGGACCTGGTGCTGCACAAGTTCGGCTCGGTGTTCACCTTCTTCTACGCCGCCTTCATCGTCGCCACGGCGCGCTTCCTGTGGCTGCATGCGCGGCGCGCGCATCGTGAGGGAGTGCTACACCACCTCCGATGGTCGCTCCTCTCCCGCGACGTGCTGCGCGCGGCCGCGGTGCTCGGCGCCATCGCGCTGACCGGCGCGTGGAGCTACGCGCACGTCATCCGTCCGCGCGTCGCCATAACCGATCCCGGCTTCCGCCTCCGCGAGGTGCCGGCGGCGGTGAGCGGACTGGCCATCACGATGGACCCGTCGTCGTACGATCTCGTGGACCCGCGGCTTCGCCACATCGCCAAGTGGCTGCTGTCCGTGGGGTCGAGCGCGGAAACGGCCGACGTGGACGGCGACGGGCGCCCAGACGTGCTGCTCACGAGCCCCCTCGCGATTCCCGGCGACCGGGTGGTGCTCTGGCTCAACCGCGGCGGCATGCGGTTCGAGCGTGCCGCGGTTCCTGCGTTCGCCCAGTTCGTCGGCGCTCCCGCCGAGCATGGGCTCGCATCGGGCGCGCTGTTCGTGGACTACGACAACGACGGCGACCAGGACCTCCTGGTGCTCGTGAGCTTCGGCGCCCCGCGCCTGCTGCGCAACATGCTCGTGGAGACCGGCGCCCTGCGCTTGGAGGACGTGAGCGAGCAGGCCGGGATGCCGCGCTACGCCGTCAGCATCGCCGCCAACGTGATCGACTACGACCGTGACGGGCGCCCCGACATCCTGATCGGCAACGTGCTGAGCCCCGTGCTGCACTCGTACGCCGACTCCACGCCGCTGAACATCTTCCGCCTGCCGCCGCCCGCCTACCCGGGCGACCGGCGCATGTTCGCGTTCATGCACGACGGCTGGCACGACGCCAACAACGGTGGGCGCAACATCCTCCTGCACAACGTCGGCGGGCGCTTCGAGATCGTCGACGCCGCGGCGATGGGGATGCCGGAGACCCACTGGACCATGGCGATCGGCACTGGCGACTTCAACGGCGACGGGTGGACGGACCTGTACCTCGCGAGCGACTTCGGCCGCGACGACCTCTACATCAATGAGGGCGGGCGCCATTTCCGCCGGGTGGCGGGGCGCATGTTCGGCGACATCGGCATGGACACCTACAAGGGGATGAACAGCTCGGTCGCCGATTTCGACCGCGACGGGCGGCTCGACGTCTACGTCTCCAACGTGCACCACGCGCTGCAGGCGGAGGGCTCCCTGCTCTGGATGAACGACGGCGCGGACGCCCTCGGCACCCCGGCCTTCCATGACGACGCGACGCGGCGCGGCGCGCTGAACGAGGATCGCTTCGGGTGGGGCGCCGGCGCTGGGGATCTCGACAACGATGGCTGGACGGACCTCGTGCAGGCGAACGGCATGGTGGACGATCGGCTGGACCGGCGCGCCGACGGGTGTCCCGACTACTGGTACGTGAACCACAAGCTGATGCAGGCGCCGCGCGAGATGCACATGTACGCGGACATGTGGGGCGACCTGCGCGGGCGCTGCATCTATCCGAACGAGGGCCGGCGCGTGTACATGAACCGCGGTGCCCTCGGGCGCGCCGAGTTCACCGACGTCGCGGCCGCGGTGGGGCTGACCGGGCGCGACAACTCGCGCGGCGTCGCCCTGGCCGACTTCGATGACGACGGGCGGCTCGACGTGCTGATCGCGAACCAGCATGGCGGCCCCACGCTGCTGCACAACGAGCGCGTGCCTGCTGGCCAGGCCGGCAACGCATGGCTCGGGCTCACGCTCGTGGGCGACGGGCGATCCTGCGCGCGCGACGCGACCGGCTCGCGGGTCGCCGTGACGCTCCCGGGGCAGGCACCGCTGGTGCGCGAGGCGCAGCGGTTGAACGGGCTCTCCGCCGCGAACGACCCGCGCATCCACTTCGGCCTCGGCCGCTGGACCGGCGACGTCCCGGTGAGCGTGCGCTGGTGCGGGGGCGCAACGTCGACGTACCGGCTCGCGGCCGGCGCCTACCACACCGTTCGCCAGTGATGGGGCACACGACCCCCGCCCTGCTCGTGTCGGCGGTGCTCTGGCTGCTCGCCGCGTACCACCTGACGCTGGGCGGCACGGCGCTCGTGTCGCCCGCCACCGCGCCGCGCGTGATGCGGGCGCTCTATGGAATGTCGCTGCCCGATGACGACGCGTGGCGCTACCTGACCTCCATGGTCGGGATGCTGGCGCTGGCGATCGGCGTGCTCGCGGCGGTCGCGGCGCTGGCACCCATGCAGAACCGACCGATCGTCGCGGCCCTGCTCCTGCTCCAGCTCGGCCGCATCCTCTGCCGGATCCGCGACCGCCGCCTGCTCGCCACCTCACTCGGAGTATCCGGCGCGCGCAACCTCGCGGCGATCGCGGTGCTCGCCGCGGAGTGCGCGGTGCTGGGCACCTGGCTGCGATGAGCGCGAACGCAGCGGTCGTCGCTGGGCCATTCGCCGTTGGGGAACGGCCTGACGGCGAGCCATGGGCCTGACCGCTGTAACAGGACCATAAGGCATCACGGTGCGCGACTGCTTCATGCGTACGCGAATGTCGGCGAATGCGCGGCGAATCCCCGCGAATGGGCATGGGGGATAACTGCTGCGTCCAGGCAGTCTCCTCATGTCCTCCGTGTCAGATGTCGCGGCGATCGTCGTTCACCATTCGCGGGAACTCGCGTACGCACAAAGCCCAAGCCCAAGCGCCTCACGTCACCCATTCACTCCCGGCGACGATCACCCACTCGCCGTTCAATGGCATCAGGTAGTACGTCCTGCCCGACGCATAGGCCGCCGGGAGCTGATCCGGCGTCCGGGCGGTTCGCTCCGAGGCATTCAGCTCGATGCGCACGAACCGGCCCCACGTCGTGACCGGACCGATCGTGTAGAACACCGCCGCTTCGCGCGGGTCACGGTCCCGCCACTCCGTCGCTGTGAGCAGCTGGACGCGCGCGCTCCACTTCGCGCGCACGCTGGCCGGAAGGCCGTCGCCATTCAGGAAGATGCGGCGGCGCGGCGCGTGAAGAGCCGTCGACTGGACACGCCGTGGCGGCCCGATGTCCGATGTGCCGGAACGCCAGAGCGATCCGGAATCCACCGTGGCGGCCAGTAGTCGCTCGATCAGGGGCGCCGCCGCGGCGGGATCGAGCGGAGTCGCCGAACTGCCGAAGCTCCTGAGCAGCGTCTCCCTCGCGAGCTCCACACGCGACGGCTCTCCGGATGTGAACGCACTGGCGACCTCGGACTCCGTGAGCGCGAGCGCCCCGACGCGCGAGAGCATGGAGCCGAAGACGAGCCGCGCCGAATCGGACCGCGCCTCCTCGTACTGGCGCCGCCACTCGGCGACGACGTCGCGGCCGGTTCGTGCCTGCTGGAACCGAACGGCGGTCGCGTGCGACTCCTCGAACCGCACGCGGGGGAGCGTGTTCCCCCCGTCCATCCACTCGAGCCACGCGTGCCAGTCGCTGCCGGGCGGCGGGATCGGTGCTTTGGAGGCAGCCGGCCACGTCGCGCCCGCACCGCGCGCGAGCATCGCCGCGTCGTGGAGGAGCGGACGCCGGGGACCGTCGAGCGCCAGGACGGTGTCGGCCCAGTGGGCGGGATCCATCGACATGAGCGCCACCAGGCCGACGTCGCGGAGCCGAGGCTCGCGTGCGGTACGCCACTGCCCGGCGAGCAGCCCGCATGCGTCGATCGTGCAGGCCACCCGGCCGTGCGGGGGCTTCACCGCGGCGGCTGCACGCGGCCACGTCGTGAGGGACTGCACGAGATTCTCGTACAGCCAGTCGCGACTCAGGCCCAGGCTCCACGCGAGCGAGGGATCGTCCATGAACGGCAGCATCGCGAGCACGGCGGCGGTGTCGACGGGCTCCTCCCCATAGGCGCGCCGCGCCAGCAGCTCATACAGGTAGGCGGTGTCCCCAGCGGATACACGGACGCTGTCGATCCGCTTGGTCGACGACACGTCCCGCGCCGCCCACGTCGTGAGGAGGTCGAAGAGTCCGGCTGCCTCGGATGGATCGGTGGTGCGCTGCCATGCCGCGAGCAGCGAGTCGCGCGCCTTCGCGTCGCCCTCGGCCAGGCGTCGCTCGAGTCCCGCTCCCGGCACCATGACCATGCCGCCGGACCTGCGCGCGTTCTCGGCGCGCAGCTCGGTGATGCGTGCGGCGTAGCGCGGTGCATCGAGCAGGTCCCAGCGGCGCATGCGCTCGTATCGCGCCGGTGTGCGGTACGTGCGCCCATCCGGATACCGAAGGACCGCCTCGCCCGAGAGTGACGTCGTGTCGTCGCGCTCACGCGAGAGCCGGAGACCCGGATCGTAGAGGTGCGTCCCCCGAATGGTGCCGGCGACCGTGCGCACGACGAGCACGGTGGTGTCGAGGGTGCGCTCCCGTTCGGGATAACGCTCCTCGTACGTCACCGCCGCGCTGTCGTGGATGATCCAGAGGCGGTGTCCGCCGACGACACGCTCACCCGCGATGCGGCTGACCCGGGTGCCGCGCATCGCCTGGCGAAACGGGCCGTCGCTGGCGTCGCGCGAGATGGTATCTGTCCATGCGAGGCCCGGCCGCGGCACCTCCGGGGGCCTCACGGGCACGACGTCCCACAGCCGGCTCGCGAGCAGCGCGACTCCGCCCTCGATCCCGCGACGCTGCATGTCATCCCGGCGCGCCGAATCGCCCGGAGACTCCGCCCCCTGGTGCGGGAGAGGCGCGAGCCCCGTCTCGAGCCGGGCGACGTGCCCCGTGGGGCCGACGACGATGAGCGCCGAGTCGCGGCCGCGGACCGTGCGTTCGAGGGTGAGATGAAGCCGGCGGGTCGTCGCGCTGTCGCGGATCGAATCCACCATGACCCAGCGGCGAGTCGCGCGGAATGGCGTGAAGCGCGGCCGGTCGCGGCCGTGCATCCATCGCTCGCGCGTCTGCTGCTCCATCGCCCATTCGCCCAGCAGCGTGGGGCCCGTCAGTGTGACCGGGGCCTGCGATGCAGCCCCGTGGGGCACCAGGACGGTCGCCGCGCCGACGAGCGCGAGGGCGACGAGAGACGGGAAAGGGTGCCAGCGAGGACGGCCGGACGCGCGGATGCCTGTCATTCGGCTCACCACGAGACGGGTGCGGACGCTCGCGCGGCTTCGCGTCGGACGCCCGGTCCGAATGTGGCCCGGTCGGCAGGCGTGCGGAAGATGTCGTGAAGACTTTGTCGTGCGTGCGCCCGCACCCATCTTTTCCGGCATGCGCATCGAGACCACCCTCATCCTGCTGTTCTCCATCGCGACCGCGGTGGCCCTGGCGGTGCGCGCGGTGCGATTTCCCTACACGGTCGCCCTCGTGCTGGTCGGCCTGGCGCTCGGCTCGCTCGGCCTGGTGCCCGCGCCGCACCTGACGAAGGACCTGCTGTTCGCCGTGTTCCTGCCCGGGCTGCTGTTCGAGGCCTCCTTCAACATCAACGCCCGCGAGTTCTGGGCGAGCCGCCTGACCGTTGGCGCCCTCGCGGTTCCCGGCGTGGTGGCCGCCATCGCCCTCACCGCGTTGCTCGTCACGGGCATGATGACGGGATTCGCGCTCGACCGGGACTTTACCTGGCGGCATGGGATGGTGTTCGGCGCGCTCATCGCGGCCACCGACCCGATTGCCGTGGTCGCGCTGTTCAAGCAGATGCACGTGGGGCACCGCCTCACCGCCCTCGTGGAGGCCGAGAGCCTGCTCAACGACGGGACCTCGGTCGTGTTCTTCACGCTGATCCTCGCGTACGTCGGCGGCGAGTCGCCGACGCCGGGGTCGCTGTCGCTCCAGTTCCTGTACATCGTTGGCGGAGGGTTGGTGATCGGAGCCCTGCTCGCGGCACTGGCGACGCACATCACCGCGCGCATCGACGATCCGGTGATCGAGATCGCGCTCACGGTGATCGCCGCGTACGGATCGTTCGCGCTCGCCGAGGAGGTGCACTGCTCGGGGGTGATCGCGACGGTCACCGCCGGCATGCTGTGCGGCACCTTCGGCCGGGAACGCGCGATGACCGCGCCCACCCGGCTCGCGGTGGCGACCTTCTGGGACTACCTCGCGTTCGCCCTCAACTCGTTCGTGTTCCTCCTCATCGGCTTCGAGGTGGAGCTTCCCGCACTGGCCGTGTGGGCGCCGGTGATCGGCGTCGCCTGGCTCGGCGCCCTGGTCGGCCGGTTCGGCGTGGTCTTCCTCGTCACCGCGGCGCTGCGGGGGACGCGCGAGCGCGTACCGTCACCGTGGGTTGCGGTGCTGACCTGGGGCGGGCTTCGCGGCGCGCTGTCCATGGTGCTTGCCCTCTCGCTGCCGGCGGACTTTCCGCACCGCAGCCAGCTCATCGCGATGACCTATGGCGTGGTCCTGCTGTCGCTGGTGCTCCAGGGTCTCTCGATGCCGTGGCTGATTCGCCGCCTGAAGGTCGGCCACTCCGAGCCGGTCGATATCGCCGTCGCCGAGGTGACGAGCCGGGCGTGACGCGGCTCAGAACCGCTCCCCGCCCGCCTCGCGCGCCTTGCTCCCCAGCGGACGGATTCGCGTCCACATCGTCTGGAAGAAGAGCAGCAGGCCGAACGCCTGTGCCAGGCCAGCGAACACCACGACCCAGCGCAGCGCGCGCGACTCGACGTGTGGGCGGGCGAGCTCGCCGAGCACTCGGCTTCCGGTCGCGAGAGTGAGGACCCAGTACGCCCATTCGGCGGTGCGCGGGCTGTAGCGCAGATCTTCCTTCGACGGCCTCGGAAAGAGCCAGAGCGCCACGCCAAGGATCATCTCCATCACGAATCCGACGAGGAGCGCGTGGGTGTGGGCGCTGACCTCGTAGGCGTTCGGATACAGCCCGTAGAGCTCTCGGCGGACCAGCATCCATCCGCCGATGAGCAGCCCCACGGCAAGGAAGAGGATCGCCGTCTTGATGTAGCGCCGGACCAGCGTGTGCACGCGGCTATGCCCCGCGTGCCGGAGAGGCGACGGCCGCAGACGACGGCAGGACGGGGAGCGCGGGCGCGGCGCGCTCGCGCGGGCGCCGCGCACCGCCGGCTGGTGGCTTTCCGGCCGCGCCGACGCCGTCGATCGTCCGCCACAGGTTCAGCGCGAACGCGTAGGCACCGGCCGCGGACAGTGCGCCGCCGCCGGCGAGTACCACCGTGGACACCTCCGTCGGGACGCCCGGCGTCGCACGCAGCACGAAGCCCGTCACCATTCCCGCGAGTCCGGCCTGCGCGCACCACCAGTGGTGGACGGCGAGGCGCCGGCTCCAGAGCGGATGGCCCGAGAAGCGCGGGATGACGTGATACGCGATGCCGTAGATCATCATCGTCACGAACCCGAGCAGGTTCATGTGCACGTGGGCGAGCCGATAGAGCGCCCATGCGGGATGCGCAGCCATGGCCACGCCCAGCGTGACGCCGAGCGCGAGCCAGGCGAGGCTCGCCTTCAGGAAGGCGCGAACGAACCACTCCATCAGCGTGCTCCGGGGCGAGGCGTGATCGTGGCCAGCAGCAGCAGCTCCTCGGCGACGGCGCGCATGCCGTGCAGCTCGCCGGGAGCGTAGACCGCCACGTCGCCCGCGGAGCACGGGTGCTCCACGGACTGGTCGCCATCCATGCCGCTGAGGAAGCCGCCGCCGCCGAGCACCGTGAGCTGCACGGTCGATGTGCTGGTGTGCGGGGCCACCGCCTGGCCGGGCATGAGGTTGAAGACCACCACCCGAGCGTCGGGCGAGTCGTGAAGCACGGCCGTGGCGGGCCGGTCATGGTGCGCACGCACCGCATTGCGCGCAGCCTGGACCGCGTCGAGGAGCTTCACCGCGCCTCCTCGGCAACGCTCTGCAGCAGCTCGAGCAGCAGCTCCAGCTCCACGTTGGCCTCGCGCGCGGCGCGTTGGAGGGGCAGCTCGCCACCACAGCAGGTGTCCACGCCGTACGCGTTGAGCAGCTGCATGGACTCCGGGAGATGGGCGATGAGCTGGTTCACCGACCATGTCGGGTCGATCGGGTGTGCGGAGGGTCCGGAGCGGTTCGTCGTCATCTCGTGAGGCGCCCGGGAGCCGGCGCGAAGGTGGAGGTAGGTGTGGCGGCGACGTCGAGGGCGTGAATGACGGCCAGGGTCTCGCCCTGGCCGTCGAGCCCCGTCTGCTGGTGAACGGGGGCGCCCGCGGCGTCGAGCACCGTGAGCGTGTTCGTGTGCGCAAGCTCGCTCGCGTCGATGCGGCGGTAGCGCACACCGATGGCGGCCGCGAGCTCGCGCACGGCCTCGTCGCTGCCGCTCAGCAGCGTCCAGCGTGCGGAGAGCCCCCGCTCGACGGCGTACGCCAGGAGCCGGGCGGGCGTGTCGTTGGCCGGGTCGAGGGTGACGAGGACCAGCCCGACCGATGGATCGGTGCGTGCCTCGAGGTCCTTCATCGTGCTCACCGAGAGCGGACAGGCGCTCGTGCAGTGCGTGTAGACCATCGCGAGCAGCTGCGGCCGGCCGCGCAGGGTGCCGAGCGTTCGGGTCGTGCCGTGCTGGTCACGCCACTGCGCATCCAGGTCGTAGACCGAGAACCGGCCCGCGGAGGCGGTCGTCGCAGCGCTCGAGGTGATCGCGCCGGACTCCGATTGCGGCGCCGAGCGCGCGCAGCCGTGCAGCCCCAGCGTGGCGATGAGGACGAGGAGCGGGCGACGACGGATGGATGTGCGCATGGCGGGCATCGGTCAGGAGTGGGCGCTCGCGGCGCAGCGGAAGCCGAGGGACCGCACCGTGGCGCGGCCCGTGAGGCCGGCGCGGAATGCGTAGCGCAGGAACGCGGCGTAGTTGGTGGGGTCGCTCGCCCCGAGCGCGGCGCTGGCGCAGAAGAGATGATGGTCGCGCTCGTCGCCGCCCGCGCCGAGTCCACGCGAGTCATCGGAGACGAGCACGCTGTTGAAGTCGAGCGTCCACTCCCAGCCCATCTCGTGCAGGTCCCGGAC
The DNA here is from genome assembly GCA_028287225.1 of Gemmatimonadota bacterium. GTDB lineage: Bacteria > Gemmatimonadota > Gemmatimonadetes > Gemmatimonadales > Gemmatimonadaceae > AG11. The sequence continues at coordinate 903 of JAQBPZ010000329.1, read as the reverse complement.
GCCGTATGCGTTGCGGACGCCGCGGCCCACCTCCTCGCCGGCACGCGAGGCTCGAGACTGATAGAGCTGGAGGAGCCGGCCGGCGACGGCCCGGTCGCCGATGGCGTCGCGCATCGTCGCGCTCGCCGCGGCGGCATACTCCCACTCGTCCACCGTGGGGAGCCGCTTGCCCTGCGCGGCACAGTAGGCGCGGGCGGCGAACCAGGAGACCGCGGTGACCGGGCGCCGGAGGGTGGCGGCGCCCGGATCGACGGCGCTCACCCAGTCGGCGAGGTAGCCGTGCTCGGCGAAGACCGGGCGGATGGCGTCGCGGCGCCAGGTTGCATGCGTGAGCACGAACCGCTGGAACTCACCCCGTGTCACCGGATCGCGATCGAGCGCGAAGGCGGCGACACGGATGCGCGGTGCACCCGGCTCGGCATACAGCGGGCGGTAGGTGCCGGCCGGAAGGATCGCCATCTTCGCCGCCGCACCCCGTGCCGTTTCGGAGACAGGGCTACCGGCGAAGAGCGCGGCGGCGAGGATGGCGATGGAGAGCATGGATCACTCGCTCTTGCTGGTGCCGAACATCGACTTCACCGAGGCGAAGATCTTCGGGGAGTCCTTGCCCGTCACGGTGAGCACGCCCAGCGCACCCTTGTTGAAGGCGCGGAAGATCGCGTGGTCCACCAGGATCAGGTCGCCCGGCTTCTCGACGCCGAACTCCACGATGGCCGATCCGCCTGCCGGGATCGAGGTCGTCTGGACATTGTGCTCCGTGGCGGTGCTGCCCCCCTCGGTGTAGACGTTGTCGAATACCTCGCCGATCACGTGGAAGCTGCTGGTGAGGTTGGGGCCCGCGTCGCCCACGAACAGGCGCACGCGCTCGCCCACCTTCGCCTGGAGTGCACCGGCCCCGGTGAG
>JAQBPZ010000320.1 GCA_028287225.1 Gemmatimonadota bacterium | reverse complement strand
GCGTCGGCGCGCGTCACCGGCCGCTGGGCCGCGAGCGACGCACCGTGCACGAGTGCAATGACGGCCGCCAGTGCGAGCGGCCGGGTCCTCGGATCGCATGAAATCACGGCTGTAGCCTAGTGGAAAGACCTGTCACTGCAATGACATGGGACCGACGCGTCACCGGATGGCCGAGCTCGCTGGCGCACGCGGAAAGGTAACCGTTGCGCGCGTCCCGCCATTGCTGCCCGGTGCCAGGGTGAGCCGAGCGTCGTGGGCCTCGGCCACCCACTGCGCGATCGAGAGCCCAAGGCCCGCGCCGCCGCTCCGGCTGCGCGCCGCGTCGCCCCGGTAGAATCGCTCGAAGACGTGCGGCAGCTGTTCGGGCGGGATTCCCACGCCGGTGTCTTCCACCTCCACCGTGGGCTGGGGCTCCGGCTGCACCCGCACTCGGACCGAGCCGCCGGGACCGGTGAACTTCACGGCGTTGTCCAGCAGCACCACGATCAGCTCGCGCACCAGCGTCGCATCGCCCACCACGGGCGTCTCCTCGAACTCCTCCACCAGCAGCGTCACCGTCGCCGCCTGCGCGAGCGTCCGCACCGAGAGCGCCGCATCGATGGCGACGTCGTCCAGGTAGAACCGCTCGCGCGCCACCGCGCGCTCTCCGGCGTCGGCGCGCGCGAGCATCAGCAGGTCGTCCACCACGCGTCCCAGCCGTCGCGCTTCGCTTCCCATGCGCCGCAGGGTGGCGGCGTAGGACTCGGGGGTGCGCGGTGCCTGCAGCGCGACGTCCGCCATGGTGCGCAGCACGGCCACCGGCGTGCGCAGCTCATGCGCGGCGTCGGCCATGAACCGGCGCGTGTACGCCATCGAGCGCTCCAGGGGGTCCGTCGACTTGCGCATGAGGAAGTAGCCCCCCGCCAGCACGAGCACCACCGCCGCCAGCGCCGCGCCCCCGAACGCCGCGATCAGCGCCACGAACCGGTCGGCCAGCTCCAGGCGGTCCGCAACCGCCACGGCCACCATCGGCTCCCCGGACGCCAGGCGGAAGCGCTCCGCATGCAGCGACAGGGTGTGCTCGTCCTCCAGGTCGCGCTCGTCGTCCACCCGCCCCACCACCGCGGCCCGCCGCGCCCCGTCGGCCACCCACGTCGGCGCCATCGAGGGGGTCACCGCATGACCGGCGCCGTCGAACAGGTAGAGCCGCCGCTCGGGGATGCGCAGCTCGTCCACGGCGTCCACCACGTTGCCCCGCGCATCGCGCGTCTCCATTTCACGAATGCGTGCCGCCCGCGACAGCTCGTGCGTCGCGCTCTCGAGCGAGTGCCGCAGCTCGCGCGTGAACTGCACGTGGATCACCGCGTACAGCCCGCCGCCGAGCAGCAGGAGGATCAGCCCGAAGGTGGCCGCGTACCACGCGGTCAGGCGGCGGCGGAGGTGGGCGAGCGCCTGCGGCGGCGGCGCCGCGAGCGACGCCGTCACGTGCCCAGCCGGTAGCCCGCCCCGCGCAGGGTGTGAATCAGCTTGGGCTCGAAGTCGTCGTCCAGCTTGCGCCGCAGCCGGCGCACCAGCACCTCGAGCACGTTCGTGAAGGGGTCGTGGTTGTCGTCCCACACGTGTGCCGTGATCTGCGCGCGGTCCAGCACCACCCCGGGATGCAGCGCGAAGCACTCCAGCAGCGCGAACTCCTTGGCGGTGAGCTCGATCGTGCGCCCGCCACGGCGCGCCCGCCTCGCCCCGAGGTCGATCTCCAGGTCGGCCACCTGCACCACCCTCGGCGCCAGCGCCCGCGGCCGGCGCGCGAGCGCGCGCACCCGCGCCAGCAGCTCCTGGAACGCGAACGGCTTCGTGAGGTAGTCGTCCGCCCCGGCATCCAGCCCGGTCACCCGGTCATCCACCGCGTCGCGCGCCGTGAGCATCAGGATCGGCGTCGCGCATCCTTCGGCGCGCAGGACGCGGCAGAGCTCGAAGCCGGAGCCGCCGGGCAGCATCACGTCCAGGATCAGCACGTCCAGCTCGGAGTCCTCCGCGAGCCGCCGCCCCGCCGCGAAGGTGAGCGCCACGTACACGCGCGCTCCCGCCTCCCGCAGCCCGGTCGCGATCTCGCCCGCGAGCACCGCGTCATCCTCCACGATCAGCACGCGCATCCGGGATGGCGTTTCCATGGGCGATCGGGCGGCGGGAACCGTACCGCTGTCGTCCTACCGCTCGACGACGAGCACCGTGAACGAGCCCGGCACCATCGGCGCGCGCGGGCGGGGACGCTCGGCGGTCGCCGCCGGCATCGGGCCGTACTGCGCGGACGAGAGGTAGACCCGATGCGTGCGCGGGTCCAGCACCATCGTGCGCGCGCCGCGTGCCGTCGGCACCGACTCCACCGCGAAGCGGTTCGGCGCTCGCTCGCGCACCACCGACAGCGTGCCGTCGCCCGCCGACGCGAAGCCCAGCTTCGTGGCCGGGTCGAAGCCCGTCGCGTCCACCCCCTCACCCACCGCAACGGTCGCCAGGAGCCGGCGGTGCCCGTAATCGACGATCGCCATGGTCTTGTTCCCGCCGCAGCCCACGTACAACCGGCGCTTCGCCCGGTCGACCGCCATTCCGGTGGGCTCGTCGCAGCCGGCGAGCTTGATCCGCGACGTCACCGCGAGGGTGCGCGCGTTGAACACGACGATCTCGTTCCGGTCCTCGATGTTCACGTACACCAGGCCCGCCTCGGACTGCGCCGTCTCCGGCTTGCCGCCCAGGGCCACGGTCCCCACGATCTTCCCCGTCGCCGCGTCGATCGCCGTCGCGTTCGCGCTGCCACCGTTGAAGGTGAACACCCGCTTCGTGGCGTCGTCGTAGTGGATCGCATCGGGGTTGGCCCCCGTGCCATGCACCACCGTGATCGGCGCCAGCGTCTTCAGGTCGAAGATCGTCACCGAGCTGTCGCGCCCGTTGCTCGTGAAGCCGCGTCCCAGCCGCGGGGCGAATGCGATGCCGTGCACCCCGGGGGTGCCCTGGATGTCCGCCACCATCGTGTCACGGTCCACGTCGATCACCTGCACGTGCGTCCCGCGCGAGACGTACAGCCGGTGGCCGGCGGTATCCACGGCCAGGTAATCCCATCCGCCCTCGCCACCGGTGTTGATGCGCTTCGCGACGTGATAGCCGCTCTGGGCACCCGCGAGGGCCGGCATGGCGACGGCCGCGGCGAGGACGGCCAGGCACGGCAGCAAACGGAGATGGGTCATCGGGCACCTTGAATGATTGGGAAGGGCGGCATCTGCCTCGGTAGTGTACAGCGCGGTAACTGTCAGCTCCATGACAGTGCCCGCAGGATCGGGGGCATCCTCCGCGTCGCCGCGGCCCTGGCTCACGCGCCGGCGATCCGCCGGACCCCCGCCACGAGTGCCGCCACCCCATGCGCCGGCGCCAGGAAGCGGAACCGCAGCATCTGGTCGTCGTCCGCCTCGTGCAGCAGACCATGGACGGCAACCTGCCCGTCCCCTGCTCCGCTGATCGCGATGAAGTCGTCGCTGTCGCGCGCGCGCAGCCGCGCCGGCGCGCCGTCCACCGCCCCGACTCCCGGCAGGGCGTGCACGAACTCGCGCCAGGCCTCGGCCGTCATGAAGTACGGCAGCGCGGCCGCGAAGCCGCCCGAGCGCACGATGAGGAAGGCCGCGTATCCGGTGCCGTCCGGCATCGGCTGCACCTGCCGCAGCTCCAGCGCTCCGGTGGGCGAGTTGGTCGAGAGCGCGAGGTCGGTCGGCATTTGCGCCAATCAAGCGGCCGGCGGGATCGTGCGACAGGGGCCCGCGACAGCGGGTGAGCCCGCCTGCACCAGGCATCGGGCCGCGACCCTGTCTACCATTCGTGCATGGCCCTCTCACATCGCTTCGTCTCGGCGCGAGCGCGCCGCGGCGCGCTCGCGCTGCTCTCGCTCGCCGGAACCGGCTGCGCCGCCGGCAGGTCCCCCGTCACCGTGCCCGCCCCGGCCGACCCCCTCCCCGCTCCCATCGCTCCCCCCACGCCCGGGCGCGTGCCCGCGGTCACCACGCTCGTTGCCGCCTCGCCGGCGAGTGTCGGCATGGACGTCACCCTTCCCGCCCGCCTCGACAGCATCGTGCGCGCGGCGCTCGCCGAGGGCGCCGCACCCGGCGCGGCCATCGCGGTGGGTCGGTACGGACGGCTCGTGCACCTCCAGGGCTACGGCGCCCTGGAATACGCCGCCTCGGCCGCCCCCGCGTCACCGACCACGCTGTACGACCTCGCGTCGCTCACCAAGGTCGTCGCCACCACCACCGCGGCGATGATGCTGGAGGAGACCGGCCGGCTCGACATCAACCGCACGGTGGCGAGCTACGTCCCCGAGCTCAACGCACCGGACAAGGCGGGCATCACCGTGCGGATGCTGCTCACGCACAGCGGCGGCTTCGAGGCGTACGCGCCGCTCTACAGGACACTGCGCGGGCGCGCGGAGTACCTGGCGGCCATCAACGCCCGGCCCCTCGCGTATGCGCCGGGAAGCCGGACGGTGTACAGCGACTGGGACATGGTGCTCCTCCAGGCCGTCGTCGAGCGGATCACGGGCACCCCACTCGACCAGTTCGCCGACGGCCGCATCTTCCGTCCGCTCGGCATGACGGATACGCGGTTCACCCCCGATACCGCGGACGCGACGCTGCGCCGTCGCATCGCGCCCACCACGTACGACACCATCCGCGGCCTGCTGCGGGGCACGGTGCACGACGGCAACGCATGGGCCATCGGCGGCGTGTCGGGGCACGCGGGACTCTTCTCCACCGCGCGGGACCTCGCGATCTTCGCGCAGCTCCTGCTCAACGGCGGCACCTACGGGGACGTGCGCGTCCTCTCCCCGCAGACCATCGCACGGTGGACCGCGCCGCAGCAGGCGTCCGGCAGCCGCGCGCTTGGCTGGGACACTCCGGCGCCCCAGTCGAGCGCCGGCCGCTACTTCTCCCCGCGCAGCTTCGGGCATACCGGCTTCACCGGCACCTCCATCTGGATGGATCCGGAGCGCGGCCTGTTCGTGGTGCTGCTCACCAACCGCGTGAACACGCGCGGGGAGTCCACGCGCCACACCCAGCTCCGCCGCGACGTTGCGGATGCCGTGCAGGCCGCGGTGCTCGATGCGCCGCGCATCGACTGGGAGTCGATGCGCTGACCCCGGCTCGTCGCGCGGCTACTCGCTCTCGTCGGCGGCGGCGAAGCGTACGGCCGGCAGTCGCTCCGACATGTCGCGCAGCGCCGTGAAGCGGGCGGAGAGGGGCGCGAACCGCTGCACCGTGCTGTGCTCGCCCAGGCGCGCCACCGTGGCCCACACGCTCGGGTCGTGGCCGGCGATCGCCGCCGCACAGTCGGAGACCAGCCAGGCCGCAGCGTACACGTTGAACTTCTCGAGCTGCTCCACGGCCACCCAGAAGCGCGGCAGCGCTTCATCGAACCGCGCGCTTTCGGCATAGAGCCGGATCACGAGGGACTCGAGCAGCTCGCGTCCCTGGAACCACCAGTCGGCGCGTTCCGCGAAGCGGTGCTCGGCGGCCGTGAGGGCCACGAGCGCACCGGGAATGTCGTTGAGCCGCAGCGCCGCCAGGCCGATGCCCGCCTGCGCGCCCACGGCGATGTCATCCTGGCCGAGCTGGTCGGCGAGGAGGCTGGTCTCGCGGTAGAGGCGTGCCGCCTCGAGCGCATCGCCACGCTCGTTCTCCAGGTTCGCGATGTTGTAGAGCACCGCGAGCCGGTTCGTGTTGTTGCGGAGCGTGATGTACATGCGCAGCGCCTCGTGCAGCGCCTCGTGCGCCATCTCGAAGTCACCGCTCCGCAGCCAGATCACGCCCAGGTTCGTCAGCGCGTTCGCCGCGAGGTCGAGTGCCTGTGCATCGCGCGAGATGGCGAGCGCGGCCCGCATCGCTTCCGCCGCCCCCGCGCTGTCCTCCATGTACGAGCAGGCGATGCCGATGGAGATGAAGACGCGCGCCTCGAGCACGCGGTCGCCTCGGGCCCGCGCGCGCACCACGAGCCGGTTCAGCAGCGCGATCGCCGCGGCGGGCTGCAGGGAGCTCAGCGTCATCCCGAGGCGATACATCGCCTCGCACCCCAGGGCGTCGTCGCCGCTCTCGTCGGCCAGGGACACGGACCCCTCGGCGATCCGGATGGCCTCGTCGTCCTCGCCGAGGCGCGAGAGGGTCTGGACCAGCAGGGACCGCGTCTGCACGACGTCCGCCGTGGTGCCGCTCTGCTCCGCCGACTTCAGCAGCGCGCGGCACTCGCCCTCCGTCTCGCGCGGTCCCTCGCCAAGGCGGACGCGGGCCTGCAGGCGGCGCAGCTCGATGGGCAGCGTCCGCGATGCCACGCCCGCCACGCTGGGCGAGACGAGGATCGCATCACACGCGCGCTCCACGTCGGCCCAGCGTCCGGACTGCTCGGCGGCGCGCGCGAGGTCGTCGTGCACCGAGACGCGCTGCTCGTCCGTGGCGGCGTGCCGGAGGGCGCGACGCAGGAATTCCGCCGCCTCGTCCAGCGCATACAGCGACATGGCGCGCACCGCGGCGTTCCGGCACCAGAGGTACGCCTTCTCCGAGTTGCTGCTCGCCGCGTAGTGGGAGGCGATCTCGTCGATCGCCTCCGGCGAGCGGCGAACCAGCACGTCGCCGATGCGCTCGTGCTTCATCCGCTGGCGCGCCGGACTGACCGAATGCAGCACCGCATCGATCAGCAGCGCGTGGGCAAACTGGTAGGTGTCGTCGTCGTGGTCGCGCGCCGGCTCCAGCACCGAGGTCGTGAGCCCCGCGTCGATCGCGTCGAGCACCTCGTCCATGCTCACGTCGGCGGCTTCCGTCAGCAGCGGGATGGAAAAGGTGCGGCCGATCGCCGCGGCGGTCACGAGGATCTTCATGGCGTCCGCCGTCACCCGCGACAGCCGGCGGCCGACCAGGTCGGTCATGCCGACCGGCAGCGAGAGCGCCGTGGGAATCGTCCAGTTCCACGTGCCGTTCGCGTGGGTGAACACCCCCTCCTCCGACATCGTGCGCAGCAGCTGCATCACCAGGAAGCAGTTGCCCTCCGTGTGGCGCAGCACGAAGTCCAGCAGGTCGTCGCCCAGGTCCGAGCGGTGCAGCGCGCCCTGGAGCCACTCACGCACCTCGGTGGCCGTGAGGCGCTCGAGCCGCAGCTCGCGCACGCGCTCGTCGCGCGACAGGCGCTGGCGGCGCTCGCGAACCGGCCCGTACGCCGCCTCCTCGCTGCGAATCGTCAGCGCGATGCACACGCGCTCGGTGGTGAGCTGCGCCAGCACGTATTCCAGCGCATCCCAGCTCGCGGAGTCGGCCCAGTGCATGTCTTCCAGCACCAGCGTCAGCGGACGCGCCTCGCTCGCGCCGCGCAGGAACAGCACCAGCTCCTCGAGCAACCGGTGGCCATGCACCGGATCCACGGGTGCGGTGCCGGCCCCGGCCCCGGTTCCATCCTGCAGCGCGGGAACGATGCGGCCGAGCAGCGGCCACTGCCCCGAGGGAGCGATCCCCAGATCGTGCACGGCGGCCAGCGCCTCGGCCCACACCCCGAACGGTGGGCGGCTCTCCGCCTCGAGCGACCGGCCCGTCACGATGACTGCCCCGCGCAGCCGTGCCTCGGGCAGCAGCTGGCGCAGGAGCGTGGACTTGCCGACTCCTGCCTCTCCGATGACGAGCCGGACCTGCGGCACGCCGTGCACGCTCTGGTCCAGCGCCGTGACGAGCGAGCGCATCTCGGCGCCGCGGCCGACGAACCGGTTCAGCACCAGCTGGGGCGTGCCGGTGCTGCCCATCCCCGACATCACCACCTTGTCGCGTCCGTCGCGCTTGGCGTCGAACAGCGCGCGGTCGGCGGCGGTGAACATGGTCTCGAAGGTCTCGCCGTGCTGCGGCGCCGTCGCCACGCCGAGCGAGAGCGTCACGCTCATCTTGCGATCCGGTTCGTCGCGGAGCGGGATCTCCATCGCGGCCGTGGTCCGGCGGATGTTCTCCGCCACCACCTGCGCCCCGTCCGCGTCGAGCCCCGGCAGCAGCACGATGAACTCGTCGCCGGCGTAGCGGCCCACGTACTGGCCCGGACGCAGCTGCTCGCGGATGACGCCCACGGTCAGCCGCAGGGCATCGTCGCCCGCCAGGTGGCCGAAGGTGTCGTTGACCGTCTTGAACTGGTCCACGTCCACGACGATGAGCGAGACCGGCGACCCGGTACGTCGGCGCTCGGCGAGCACCGCGGCGGTCACGTTCACGAAGGCGCGGCGTACGAGGGCGCCGGTGAGGTCATCCTCCTCGCTCACCGTCACCGCGGACTGAACGCCGGTTCGGCGGAGGGGGAGCGCGCGCTGCGTGGCGGCCGGGGCGTTCACCGTGCCGCGGCGAATGAGCTCGTCGAACAGCGTGAACAGCCTCGGGTCGAACTGCTTGCCGACCTCGCGCCGCATGATCTCGATGGCCTCGAGCTGGGAGAAGGCGCGCTTGTAGCTGCGCTCCGTCGTCAGCGCATCGTAGACGTCGGCCACGCACAGGATGCGCGCGGGCAGCGGGATGCTCTCGCCCTTGAGGCCGTCGGGATACCCGCCGCCGTCCCAGCGCTCGTGATGGCTGCGCACCATCGGCGCGACGTCCCACGGAAACTGGACGTCGGCGAGCATCTGCTCGCCGGCGGCGGGATGCTGCCGCACCAGCGCCCACTCCTCGTCGGACAGCTTCCCCGGCTTGTTGAGCACCTCGGCGGGCACGATCAGCTTGCCGACGTCGTGCAGCAGGGCGCCGATGCGGAACCAGAACAGCGAGGTCTCGTCCAGGCCGGCCTTGGCCGCGAGGGCGCCGGCCAGGTCGGCGACGCGCTCGCAGTGACCCTGCGTGTGCACGTCCTTCGATTCGATCGATTCGCCCCACTTCCGGACGACGTCCAGGAAGTCGCCCTCGAGCCGCGCCATCCGGCGTCCCACGTCGGCCAGCTCGTGCCGCGCGCGCAGCTGCGTGAAGCACGCGTGCGCGCGGTTGAGTGCCTGCAGCGTCTCGCGGTTGCGGCCCACACGCCCGAACAGCTCGGCGAGCTCGCGGTTGGCGTCACCCTCGAGCGCCAGATTGTTGGAGGACGCCGCCATCGACCGCGCCTTGGTCAGGTGCATCTCGGCACCGGCCAGGTCGCCGGTCTCGCGCGCGATGATGCCGTAGACCTTCTCGGCCTCCCCGTTGGCGCGGGCGTCGTCCAGGTGCTCGGCCAGCGCCATGGCGCGGTCGCAGCGGCGCTTCGCCTCGGCGAAGTCGCGCTTCTCCACCTGGAGCGCCGCGCAGTTCACCTCGAGGGAGATGCGGAACGAGAGTCCGCCGAGGGCATTGGCGATCGTGAGGGCTTCGGTGAAGGCGGCGTCGGCGGCGTCCACGCGCCCGAGCGCCATGTTGGCCAGGCCGAGGCCCTCGAGCGTGACCACCACGTTGTCGAGCAGCCCGTACAGGCGACCGTGGGCCAGTGCGTCCTGGTAGTAGCGGAGCGCCTCGCGGAAATCGCCACGGATGCTGGCCAGCGATCCGAGGTTGGTCATCACGTCCACCTGGAGCCGCGGATCGGTGGTGCTCGTTCCGCGCTCGAGGGCTTCGTGGAACAGCTGCTGCGCGTGGTCCAGGTCGCCCTGGCGCCAGCGCACCGCGGCCAGGACGTTCAGCGCATGGCCCAGGGCATTGCGCTCCTCGCCCAGCTCGGCGGTCGCGACGGCGGCTTCGGCACAGTCCTCGGCGGCCTGGTAATCGGCGTCGACCTCGTAGGTGCGCGCGATCCATCGCAGCAGCATCGAGGCGAGCGACGGCGAGGGAACCGTGATGCTCCGCAGCGCCTGCTCGTACAGCATGCGTGCTTCCGCCCGGCGGCCGAGCTTGTCCAGCGAGCGCGCCTCCTCGATGAGGATACGCGTCGAGGACTGCTCCGCGGGGGAGCCAACGAGCCGGAGGTGAGGGGGCCGCACCGCGGCAGCCGCGTCGGACGTCGTTGCCACGGAGATGCGTCCGGGATCCGAGGGAACTAGCGGGGAGGGGATTCGCCGGCTCGAGTCGACACCGGCAAACGAGCCCCTGGGCCGCCCCGCATCACGCGAGACGGCCCAGGGTCAGGACGATCGATTCAGCTCGACGCCACGGTGTAGCCGGACCGGGCCGCGAGATGCGGAACCGGCACGGTGGTCGAGGTCAGCGTCCGGACCAGCTTGCTCGCGGCGCGCGGCGCGACCGACGAGGTGAGGCAGGCTGCAAGCGTGAAGACGACGACGCTGGGAACCAGCGTCAAGGCGATGCGACGTAGCATGGATGGGCTCCGGTTACGGCAGCACGCGGCTTCGCGGACTGCCCGTTTGAGGATCAAGTGGGGGAGTGGTACGACAGCGGGCTAGAGGAGGCCGGCGAGGTCTTCAAGGAAGCCGATGCTGACGAGATAGCCGCTGAAATGCTTGATCCGACGGAACACCATGTGGTTCTGGGTATCGGCGAACGAGCGGAGGTCGCTGTCCGCGAGCGACTCGTCGACACAGACACCCACGTCGTTGCAATACTTCATGATCCAGTTCTTCTGGAACGCTGCCATCCCGGTGGGGACGTACACGTACAGGCCGACGTTCGTGGTCGGCGCGAAGCGCATCGCCGGGTAGAAATCGATGCTCGGATGGTCGCTCGTGGAGTTCCGGACGACGGCCGTGATGCGCACCGAATCAGCCTGCGGCACACACGACTCGTTCCAGTGCGCGGGGCCGTACGACGAGGTGGCGATGTCGCAGATCGCGTTCGCCGGGATGCTCAGGTAGTTCGGTCCGAGGTTCACCGACTGATCCCGCGAGGGATCGACCGTGAACTCGTACCTGCCATCCGCCACACCCACGAGGGCCTTGGCGGCGGCGCTCGGGATGAACGGCGACGTGCGCGACTGCTTCGCGGTCGCCGACTTGACCGCGGGCGCCGTTGACTCACCGGCGCAGCCGGCGAGCAGCGCGCCGGCGAGGACCGTGGTGAGGAGTGACTTGGAGCGTGCCTTCGTCGGCAAGCGCATGGGACCTCTCGAGCCGAAACGGCTCTTCAGGAGTGGAGAAGGATGTCTCAGTCGGCCAGGACGTCGAATGGTCGACGTAGCAGCGACCCGGGAACCACCCTCGGCGGTCCTCCCGGCGACTCTCCCTTTGGCAATGCCAGGACCACTTCAGGTCGCCGCTGCAATGCCGTCATCCTGTCCCTCGTTCGGGTGCCCGACTCCTACCAACTGGGCAATCTGTCCGCAACGTACGATCGATATGACCGACCGTTACTCGACGCAAAATCGTGCAACATGCGAGCAAAGTGGCATTATGCGACACGGAACAAGCGGTCTGCGGACCCCCATCGGGGAGTATCGGTCAGAAGAGCCCTGACATTAGCACGTGTCTCCCATATGTCACGAATGTTGACTTCAAGACGCCGATCCGACGGACCGGTCACGAACGGGCCTGCGCTTCGCGCGGTGGTGCTGCCAGGACGGGCACGCGCCCGACCCGCACCTCGAGTGGCCACCGCACCCGACGGCTGCGACGAGGAACGCCCCACAGCGGCCGCAACGCGCCAAGGAGGGGGGTGACCGGGTCCTGACGGTGCGCCAGCCGGTACCGGGTGACCGCCGACCAGGTGCGCAGGTAGCCGCCGAGCTGGGCGAGGGTCCAGGACGCCTCCATCTCGAAGGCCGGCGGGATCATGTCCGCGACCGGAAAGTCGAGCGTGCCATAGCCGGCGTCCACGACGGCGCGCTCCGGAGGCCAGTACGGGCCGACCGTCTCCCGGTAGAAGCGTCCGATCACCGTGTCGATGTCCGCGTCGATCGTCGCCAGACCGTAGCGCCACGCCGCCAGGATGCCGCCCGGCTGGAGCACACGGAGGGCCTCGGCGTAGAAGCGCGGCCGGTCGAGCCAATGGAGTGCCTGGGCGACGCACACCAGCGAGACGCTTGCATCGCGCAGCCCGACCGCTTCCGCTCGCATCACCGCCCAGGCGACGCCCGGCCGGGGCTCGGCATGAGCCGCCTGCGCGGCGCTGGCGTCGGTTGCCACGACGAGGTCGAAGTGCGGGGCCAGGGCCAGGGCCGCCTGCCCGCTGCCGGCGGCACAGTCCCAGGCGCAGGCGCGCGACGGCGCCCGCTCCGCCAGCCAGGTGAACAGGGGAGCGGGGTACGTCGGCCGGTAGGCCGCATAGCCGGCGGCCGCGCTGGAGAAGTGATCGGGAAAGACGGACACGTGGCCTCCCGGCGGCGCATGCATTGACCTGGAGCGATGGACGCACCAACTTTCTCGTCTGCGCAGAGGTTCCGCGCTCCTCCCACCACGCCAAAGAAGCGCACTGCATGAACGACGCGAACGGCGCGGCCGACAGCTCGACCGACGCACCGCAGACCGAGCGCGAGTTCATCGATGCCGATGGCCTGCGGTGGCGGGTGTTCGAACAGGCCTTCTCCGCCTACGATCGTCGCAGCGGCACGTCGCTCATCTTCGCCAACGACGCCGCGGTCCGTCGAGTGCGCGCGTTTCCGGCGGACTGGATGCACCTCTCCGATGCGGAGCTCGCGCTACTGAGCTGGAAGGCATAGCCGTTTCCGCAAACAGTTGAGTCCGGAACGACGTTTGCCATTGCTACCGGTCCACGATCGGAGCGGGTGAGCATGGCACACCGTGAGTTCATCGATGCGGCGGGAGTGCAGTGGCAGGCGTGGGAGGTCATCCCCTCCACCGCCGAGCGCCGCGGCACCGGGGAGCGCCGCTTCGGCGCGCGCGACCGGGCCGATCGCCGGGTTCGGCAGCAGCCGCGCGTGAAGATGGAGGACGGTCTCGCGCAGGGATGGCTGGTGTTCGAGTGCGCCACCGAGAAGCGGCGCCTGCACCCCATTCCCGAGGGCTGGAGCACGCTGACGGAGCTCGGGCTGTCGCAGCTCGCCGAGCTCGCGCGGCCGGCCGGCTCGGGCTCCCGCACGGATCCGCGCGACACGAAGTGACGCGGCCGCTCACCCCTGCAGCAGCGCGATGAGCTCGCGGGCGTTCGTCGTGCCATAGTTGCCGTAGCAGTTGTTGAGGAACACCGTGGTGCGCCGCGCCTGTGCCGACACGGTGTCGACATGGGGCACGATCCGCTCGAGCTCCTCACCGCTGTACAGGTAGCGATAGCGCTCGACGGTCGGCACGCGCGCGGCCTCCCAGGTCGCGGCACGCCGGCCGTGCAGCCGCACCATCGCGAGCTCCGGGGTCGTGACCGCGGGGACGAGGGGGACGCTGCTCTCGAGCCCCTGGGGACCGTCCACGACGACGTGGGTGAGTCCCGTCTCGCGCAGCATGGCGAGCGTCCAGTCGGTGCCGCGTCCCGCGCCGATCCCGCCATCGAACCAGTGCCGGTTGCGCAGCTCCACCGCGCCGGGGATGCCGGCCAGCCGCTCCGCGGCGCCCGCGAGCTCCGCCTTGTTCTCGGGCGTGGGCAGGAACCAGCGCGGGTACTGCAGCAGGATGCCGCCCAGCTTTCCCGCCTCGAGGAGGGGGGAAACGGCGTCGATGAAGTGGTCCCAGACGGCATCCTGCAGCTCGCGGGGCAGGTCCTTCGCGTAGATGCGGTCGCGATCGGCGAGTGCGGCCGGGAGCGCGTCGATGAGCGGCTCCGGCAGGCGAGCCACCTCGGTGGGCTGCCCCGTCATCAGCGCGTGCGCCTTCAGGTGGAAGACGAAGTGGTCCGGGGTGCGGTCGGCCCAGAGCTGCGCGTTGGCGCGCACGGGAAGCGAGTAGTAGCTGGAGTCCACCTCCACGATCGGAAACTGGCCGGCATACCAGCGCAGCCGGTCCTCGGCCGACGTCGTGCCGCGGGGATAGAAGATGCCGCCCTTCGTGATCGTGGGATCGGTCCACGAGGCGGTGCCGACGCGAATCTCGGCGGCGGCGCCCCGCTGGATCGGGAGGCCGACGCGGGAGGGGGGAATGCGTCGAAGTGCCGCTTCGGCGCGGTCGGCCGCCTCGGCGAACCCCGCATCGTGCACCGCATCGAGATCGGGAGCCGGCAGCGTCGTCGCGCGGGATCGCGGCATGAGGCGACGCCGGCGGCTAGCGTTGCTCCGCGGCCGAGTCGCCACCCACCCGCACCGGCTCCATGGCGGGCTCGCCTCCGCGCAGCGCGGAGGCGCGGCCGTCGGACATGAGGCGGGTGACGAAGCGCTGGCCCTCGGAGACGCGCTCGATCTCGATGGCGATGGATTCGATGGCCTGCTCCATCCGCTCGAGGCGCGCCGTGGGATCCGGATACCCCTGGGCGGCTGCGGCGCGCGTGCCGCGCTTCCAGTAGAAACGCGAAACGCCGATCGCGATGGGCGACATCACGAACATGACGAACATCATGGCCAGCGGCATGGTGTTCTCCTGGATGCGGTTTCCAGTCCGGAGGCCCCAGTACGGCAGGCCGATGCCGGTGCCCGTCTGGCGCGCCGCGTCGAGCGAGGCGAGCTGGGAACTGTTCTCGTCGATGTCCTGCTCCAGGCGCGCGATGCGGGTGTCGAGCACCCCGAGACGCTGCTCCAGGCCCGCCTTGTCGGCACCCACCGCGCCGCGGAGCGAGCGCTGGACTTCGCGGCGCCGCGAGACGGCCGAGTTGAGCTGGTTGGAAAGCTCGGACTTTCGGGCACGCAGCGCGGCGATGTCGGCGGCCGTGAAGCGATGCACCTCGCCTCCCGGGCCCGTCGAGATGGCACCGACGCGGCCTGCAGGGACCTGCGGCGCAGCCGGTGCGGCGGGAGGTGCGGGGGCAGGCGAGACCTGGATCACGGAGCGAGTCATGTGAACAATACGGCACCGAGTCGGGCAAGGTTGCAAGGTGTGGCGCGCGCGGATGCCGCCGGGCTGCGCGGCTCTTACATTCGCAGGCGTGCCTGCAGCCGCTCCATGCGCGCCCGGCTCGCTCCACGGCCGCCGCCGCCCAGGCGGGCGGACGAGCGTGGAACCGGATGCGGTGCGCCGCGCTGTCGATGAGGAGCTCCGCGTCGTCCACGAGCCGGAAGATGCGGGCGGGCAAGGCGGCGCGGACGCAGGTGGGGCACGCCTCCACGATCCGCGGTCGTCGGTCACCAACTTTCGAGCCCTGATGAAGTCTTCGTTTCGCCGCGCCCTTCGGTCCACGAGATGATCGGTCACCTGGGCGAGCTCATCGGCCATTACGGCTACCTGATCGTTGCCGCCTTCATCTTCTTCGAGGGGATCGCGATCCCCTTCCCCACCGATGCCACCCTGATCACCGCCGCGGCGTTCGCGGCGCACGGCCGGCTGTCGGTGCCGATCCTGTTCGTCGTCGCCAGCGTGTGCAGCACGGCGGGCACGACGATCGCGTTCGTGCTGGGCCGGCGCGGGGGAGATTTCTTCGAGCGGCACTCGAGGAAGGTGCATCCGGCCATCCTGTCGCGGACACGGTCGTTCTTCGAGCGCCACGGGGCGAGCGCCATCGTTGCGGGCCGCTTCATCCCGTTCGCCCGGATGCTGATCTCGCCGATGGCGGGCCTTTCGACGATGAGCCTGGCGCGGTTCAGCGCGTTCAACGCCATCGGCGCGGTGCTCTGGTCGGCGACGTTCTGCGCAGTGGGGGTGTTCTTCGGCCAGCATCCGCCGGCCTTCGGTCAAGGGATCGCGCGGGGCGCGCTCGTGGTGACGCTCGGGCTGGCGGTGATCACCATCGTGATCGTGGCGGGCGGCTACCTGGTGGAGGAGAGCGATGCGGCGTGGCGCGCCGAGGGGACGCTCTGGCATCGGGTGCTGATGTCGCCGCCGCTGCGGTGGCTGGCCGCCCGTTCCCCGCGGGCGCGGGCATTCCTGTTCCGCCGGTTCACGCCGGGTCATTACCTGGGGCTGAACCTGACCATCGGGCTGGGGCTGAGCTTCGTCTCGCTCGTGATCTTCGGCGCGCTCGCGAACAGCCTGCTCGCGCGCGAGGCGGTGCCGCAGTTCGACCTGGAGCTCGCCTCCGCGCTGCGCGAAACGGCGACGCCGTCGCGCGACGCATTCTGGGGCGTGCTGAGCATGCTGGGCACCTTCCGCGTCATGCTGGTGCCGGGCGTGACGATGGCGATCTGGCTCGGGATGCGGCGCCTGTGGCTTCCCCTTGGCGGCCTGCTCGCCGCCGGCACCGGGGCGGCGCTGCTCGAGGTGGCCGTGCGACGCTTCATGCTGCACCCGCACGCCGGCTCGCTCGCGGCCGTGGGGCCGGTTCTCGTGGCGCCAAGCGGGCAGGCGCTGGGCGCGTTGGTGTTCTACGGCATGCTTGGCTATTTCCTGGTGCTCCTCCTGCATCGCCGCGGCGCGGCCCCGCTGGTGGTTGCGGCGAGCCTGCTGCTGGTCGCGGCCATCTGCTTCGGGCGGCTCTACCTGGGCACGCGCTATTTCAGCGACGTGGTGAGCGGCCTGGCCGCGGGCGGCGTGTGGCTGTGCTTCTGCATCACCGGACTCGAGGTGGCGCGGCGACGCATGGAGCGCGACCGGCAGCATGCGCGTATACACGAGACCGACCGTCGCTGACCTTCATCCCTCATGGATCAATGACCGATACCACCGCACGCCATTTTCGCTGGGCCGACCTGCCCGAAGAGCAGCTGAGCGACACCATCTCGCGGAAGCTGATCACCGGTGACGGCATGATGCTGGCGCACGTGTACCTCAAGAAGGGCGCGCTGGTGCCGCAGCATTCGCACCACAACGAGCAGCTGACCTACATCCTCTCCGGCGCGCTGCACTTCTTCCTCGGCGCGGACCGGAGCCAGGAGATCACGGTGCGCGCCGGCGAGGTGCTGCACCTGCCGTCAAACGTGCCGCACGAGGCCGTGGCGCTGGAAGACACGCTCGACGTGGACATCTTCAATCCGCCGCGGCAGGACTGGCTCGATCGCACCGATGCGTACCTGAGGAAGTGATCGAATGGACCTGGGCCTGAAGGACAAGGTGGCGCTCGTTGCCGCATCGAGCCGCGGACTGGGACGAGCCGTGGCCGAAGAGCTGGCACGGGAGGGGGCACGGCTGGTGCTCTGCGCGCGTGGGGGCGAGGCGCTGCGCGAGACGGCGGACGCGATCCGTCGCGATCACGGCGCGCAGGTGGTGGACGTGGAAGCCGACGTGGCCGATGCGGCATCGCGCGAGCGCGTGGTGGCCGCGGCGATGGCGGCGTTCGGACGGGTGGACGTGCTCGTGACGAACGGCGGCGGGCCGCCGGCGGGCCCGTTCGAGGCGCACTCCGCGGAGGCGTGGGCCGAGGCGGTGCGACAGAACCTGACGAGCGTGGTGGAGCTCACGCGCGCCGTGCTGCCGGGAATGAAGGCTCGGCGCTGGGGACGCATCATCAACGTGACGTCCATCGCGGTCAAGCAGCCGGTGGACAACCTGATCCTCAGCAACAGCGTACGGGCGGCGGTCACCGGGTTCGCGCGCACGCTGGC
This sequence comes from Gemmatimonadota bacterium, assembly GCA_028287225.1. Classification (GTDB taxonomy): domain Bacteria; phylum Gemmatimonadota; class Gemmatimonadetes; order Gemmatimonadales; family Gemmatimonadaceae; genus AG11. Next base: position 2,818 of record JAQBPZ010000320.1, on the reverse strand, counting down.
GAACGAGGTGGCTGCGTTCGGCATCACGGTGAACAACGTGATGCCGGGCTACACGCGAACGCAGCGCGTGGTGGACCTGGCCGCGCGGAATGCGACGCTGCGCGATTCGACCCCCGAGCAGGAGCAGCGCGTGTGGGAGCAGCAGATCCCGATGGGCCGGCTGGGCGAGCCGGCGGAGTTCGGGGCGATGGTGGCGTTCCTGGCCTCGGAGCGGGCGAGCTACACCACCGGCGCCTCCATCCCGGTGGATGGCGGCTGGATCAAGTCGCTGCTGTAGGCCGCGCCGCCGAGCTCAGGCCGCGCGGAACGTCTCCTCCACCCAACTGGTTGCCCGCTCGACGATGGGCTCGGCCTCCACTTCGCGGAGGCCTCCGTCATAGAGGACGAACCGCAGGTGCGCGCGCACGGCCGCGGCGGCGGCGACCTTCGTCATGCCGGCGGTCCGCATCGCCTCCGCGGCGGAGGTCACGTGCGTCCGCAGGAGGTTGTTGATCCGGTCCGCCCCCTTCCATGCCTCGCGCGTCTCGACCGCGTGCTGGCGGATGTGGATGGCGGACTTGCGCGTCGCCCTGGCGCGTGCGGCCGCCTCGACGGCACGGGTCGACAGCACCTGGGCACGCGCACAGGCGGCGACCGCGCGGTCGAAGTTCGTCGAGAACCTGACGGGCGGCCTCGTCACAGGGCCGGCCCGGAGCAGATCGCGAGCAGCGTATCGACGCGAGAGCGAGACACGACGTCCCGGTCGCGAGTGCCGACAGGACCCTGGAGAGCCCGGGGAAGCGCGTACGGTACTGACATCGCCTCTGCTCCACCTGGGGCGTCGCTGCGCCGGAACCGGTGCCCGTGCCCGAAGGGGGCATGGGCGGGAACCCTGAAGCTACCCCGGTGCACGTGCGGCCGTTCCGGAGGACTCAGTCGTCGCTGGCCACGCCGGCCAGCGCTTCGGCGTCGTCACCGCGCAGGGTGATGCGGCGGTTGCTCTGCTCCAGGAACTTCTCGCGCGCGACCACGCTCCCGTCGCGGACCATCGCCTTGCCGTGCGCCAGGACGTGCGCGAGGTCGAATTCCTCCTTGTCGAGCACCAGGATGTCGCCGTCGCGCCCCACCTCCAGGCGTCCCTTCCGCTCCAGCCCCAGGATCTCGGCCGTGTTCGAGGTCACGAGGGCGATGAGCTTGGCCAGGGGCAGACGGTGGCCGCGCGCGCAGTTGCGGATCTGCTCGAAGAGCGTGTCGGGGCCCATCTTGGAGGCGTCGGACGACACGGTGAGCTTCTTCAGGTCGCCGCCGTGCTCGATGTAGAAGGCGATCCACTTGGACAGGTCGCCCTCCTGGACGTCGATGTCGACATGCGACCCGCGCTTCGCGAGGGTGATGGCCTCGCGCATGAGCGCGGGGCTGCGCTCGATGTGCGTGGGATACAGCCACTCGGCCTCCACGGGGTACTTGTCGCACTCCAGGAGCTCGAACAGGCACTTCATCCGGCGCTCGCCGGGTCCGATGTGGAAATGCGAGATCCCGGCCTTGCCGCTCAGCTTTCCACCCACGTGCGTATCCAGCACCAGTCGGGCGAGGTCCTCGAGGGACGGCTCCAGCGAGCGTTCGTCGGAGAGGGCGATCTCGCCGGCGCCGATGACCTCGTCGATGAACATCATGTCCTCACGGATGCTGCTCATGATGGCCGTTGGGGGGACGTCGTAGCCGCCGGACCAGAGGTAGGCGCTCATCCCCTCCTCCTTGAGGCCCTTCACCTTGGCCAACAGGCCGGCCATCGTCTTCATCGTGGTGTCCACGCCAAGCGTGCCCACCACGGTCGTGATGCCGGCGCGCACGATCTCGGTGAGCGCGATCTCGGGTGTCTGGGTGGCGAAGCCCTTCTCGCCGCTACCGCCGAGCAGGTGCTGATGCGGGTCGATGAAGCCCGGGCAGACGAGGCAGCCATGGGCGTCGATGACGTTCACCTCGAGACCAACGGACTCGACCGCGCGGCGGTCGACCTCCCCCACGAGGCCGATCTTGCCATCGACCAGGAGGATGGACCCCTCGCCGATGTGTTCCGGGGCGTAGATGTCGCCGCCTTCGATGAGTGTCAGCATGCGTGCTGGAGTCGCAAATGACCGGCCAATTCGTGGGATGCGGAGGTCGGCGCGGGGCGCTCAGGGCACCCGGCGCGGGTCGGCGATCCGGGACGGCGTGGGCCCGCCCTCGCGGGCATCCGCCTGCATGCCGGGGATATCGATGCCGTGGAGGGCGGTGAACTCGCGGACGTCGGCATCGCGCCGGATCACGGACCAGTCGCCGTCGTTCTCCAGGATGACCGCCTGGACCTGCTCGATCGCGGAAAATCCCTCGCGGCGGACGGCCGCCCGGATCTCGTCGCCGCTGAGGCTCGACTGGCGGAGCCGGTCTTCCAGGAGCTGGCCGTTCCAGACGAAGAGACGGGGCGGCTCGCGCACCAGGTGATGCGCCCCGACGAAACGCGACTGCAGCCGGCGAAGCACCTCCTGGAGGAGCAGGAGGGTGATGAGGGCCGCGAGCCCTTCGGAGATCGTGATGTTCCGGGACACAGCGACGGTGGCGATGATCGACCCGAGCGTGATCGTCACGATCATGTCGTAGCCCGACATCTTGGCGAGCGCCTGCTCGCCGACGAACCGGAGCGCGGCGACCATGAACAGGTAGACGATCACCGAGGCCAGCATGACGTGGCCGATGGCGCCCCACGAATGAAAGAACATGCGGCCGGGCGGAGCAATGCACGGACCAGACGGCAGCAACACGAGCGAGGAGCGCGGAGGAAAGCCCCTCCGCGCTCCTCGCT
>JAQBPZ010000319.1 GCA_028287225.1 Gemmatimonadota bacterium | reverse complement strand
TGGAAGCTCGGGCAGCTCACGGGACGACCCGGCCTCAAGCTCCGGCTCAGCGGCGCGGACACCCGCATGGTTGCCCCGATCAGGATGGTCGCCTGGGGTGTAACGCTCTAGGCATCCGAGTACGCATCACGAACGGACGGTTCGAACCGAATTCGCCGAGTTGGACGAAAGAGGCCGAGCAACTGCAAGCGCAGTAGTCGGCCTCTTTCGTCCAACTCGGTGCATTCGCTTCGAAACGTCGCCGGGGCGATGCCTGACGCTCAGCGAGCCCCGCGCCGATCCCCATCCTGCCGCGACTCCGACGGGATCTCGCCCACCGCGTCGTCCGCGCGCCGCTTCTTCTGCTTGAAGATGAACTCCGGCGCGAGCGCCACGCCGATGATCGTGACCGGCAGGATCTGCTGCGCCTGGATCAGGAACGCCACGGCGATCGCGGCGTTCTCGTTCAGCCCGAACGCCACCGCGGTCGCCGCGTAGGCCGCCTGGAACAGGCCGACGTTGCCGGGCGTCGCCCGCAGCGCGAAGCCCAGGTTCACCGCCAGCAGGGCGGCGATGGTCGCGACGGTGGTCATCGGGAAGTGCGCGGCGCGCGCGGTCATCTGATATGTGGCGACCTGGAGGCCCCACGCCGCGACGCTGAGCAGGAGGGCGCCGATGAAGCGCGGGCCGCTCGACACGGCGCCGATGGTCTGCACGAAGCGCGAGCCGTAGGCCTTCATCCGTCCCTGCCACGTCGCCGGCTTGGGACCGGCCACGGTCTCCACCACGTCCGGGCGGCGCAGCAGCCAGGCGAGCAGCCCGAGCATCGCGATCAGGATCACGATGGCGAAGGGCTTCACGCGCGCCAGGCTTCCCGGCAGCTCCAGGAAGGTCGCGGCGGCAGAGAGCAGGATGACGTAGCCGACCAGCTCGAACAGGCGCTCCAGCGCCAGCGTCGCCAGCACCCTGGCACTCGGCACGTGCGCCGACCGGGCGACGAAGACGACGCGCGCCGCCTCGCCCCCGTTCGCGACGAGCACGTTGTTGAGTCCCGCGCCCGCGAAGGTTGCGCGGAGGGCGAGGGGCAGCGAGGTGGCGCCGATGGGGCGGAGGAAGATCCACCACCGCACGGCCTTCACGACGATGGACGCCAGGTTCAGCGCCGCCGCGGTGAGGAGCAGGGGCAGGGACGCCTCCCGCATCGTGGCCCAGGTGTCGTGCCAGTTCACGCGGCGCGCGAACAGGACGAGCATCACCAGGATCACCACCGTGAGCCCGATCCGGAGCGCGTGGGAGACCGATTGCTTCATGCGGAGGCGGTGAGGTGTCCGGGGTGGTCGGGCAGGGTCACGAAGTCGTGGCCCCGCTCGCGGAGGCCGCGCAGGATCGCGGGCAGCGCCTCGGCAGTCTGCAGGCGGTCCCCGTCCTCGTCGTAGCCATCGCCGTCGTGCATGAGGAGGATAGAGCGGGCACGCATTCCCGCCAGTGCCCGCTTCACGATCTCGCCGGCGCCGGGGCGCGCCGAGTCCCACACGCCCAGCGACCAGCCCACGGTGCGCTGGCCGAGCGAGGCGGCGATGGGGGTGACCCAGGGGCTCCGGAAGCCGTGCGGTGCGCGGAAATGCCGCAGGGACGCGAGCCCGGACGCACGACAGATCGCGTCGGTGCCGCGCGTGAGGTCGTCGCGCACGTACGACGGCATCCGCCGGTGCAGCTTCCGATGCCAGTAGCCGTGGTTCGCGAGCTGGTGCCCCTCGTCGGCCATCCGGCGCACGAGGTGGGGCCAGCGGTCGGCGTGGCGGCCGAGGACGAAGAAGGTGGCGTGCACGCCCTCGCGCGCGAGCGCGTCGAGGATCAGCGGGGTGGCGTGCGGGTTGGGGCCGTCGTCGAAGGTGATGCTGACGGCATTGCCCGCGCTCTCCGGCAGCTGGTTGAGCGCGTAGCCGAAGACCCACGAGTTGCGGTGCCAGGTGCCGTGCGCGGCCAGTCCCGCGGCCGCCAGGCCGGCGGCGGCCAGGCCGATCATACCCGGACGGCGACGCGTCCCATCACGTTGTGATAGACGTCGAGCACCTGCGAGGTGACGCGCGGCCACGAGTACTTCATGCTCTCGTGCCGCCCCGTGACGCCGAGCTGGATCCGGAGCCCCTCGTCGTCCAGCAGGTTCACCAGCGCATCGGCCAGCGCCTCGCGATCGCCGCTCGGCGTCATGATGGCCTCGCGGCCGTTCACCACGACGTCCTGGAAGCCGAGGATGTCGGAGCAGACGATCGGCGTCTCGCACGCCATGGACTCCAGGAGCGTGATGCCGAACGACGCCTTGGTGGTGGGGCAGGCGTAGATGGAGCTGTGCGCGTAGTAGCTGGGGCGTCCCTCGAGCACGGCACCCACGAAGGTGATGTCCGGGTCGCCCGCGGCCTGCTTGTAGTAGTGCTCCCGGAGCGGACCGTCGCCGACGACGACGAGCTGCGCCTGGCGGCCCTTGCCCTTCACGCGCCGGAAGGAGTCGATCAGCGTGGTGAGGCCGTTGCGCGGGTCGAACCGGCCGAGGAAGAGGATGGACGGAACGTCCTTCCGGATGGCCGGCGGGGCGCTCACGCTCGGGTGGAAGACGTCGGTGTCGATCCCGTTCGGGATGATCTGCCAGGGGGCGCTGAAGTAGCGCTCCAGCGCGACCGTGGTGGAGTGCGAGACGCAGATGGCCGCGTCCAGCATGTCCAGCCGCTTCTGGAAGTAGCTGTTGAGGAAGCGGTAGCCGTTCGACTTGTCGAAGTACGTGTGGAACGTCCCCACCACCGGGCACTCGGCCTCCTCGATCGCGAGGAGGGGCAGCACGGGCGTGAGCGGCGAGTGCACGTGCACGATGTCGTACCGGCCCCGCGCGAGCACGCGGCGAAGCTCCTTCCGGAGCCCCAGGCCGATCGTGATGCGCGCCTGCGAGCCGTTGGCGTACACCGGCTGGCTGCGGCCGATGCGGATGACGTGCGGCTGCGGCTCGGCGCCGGGGATGTTCGACGTGATGATGTCGACGTGGTGGCCACGCCGGCGTGCTTCACGTGCGAAGAAATGGACGTGCTCGCAGACCCCCCCGAGGTGCGGATAGTAGTACTCCGTGACCAGCGCGATGCGCAGCGTGCGCTCGTCGGCCGATGGCGGAAGACTGGGGAGGTTCGGGAGCGCCGGTCGGCGCTTCAATGCAGCGTTACTGGAGGGTGGGTTCAAGGGCGGCATGCGCAGCGGCAAGGCGGGCGATAGGGACTCGATAGGGAGAGCACGAGACATAGTCGAGCCCGATCGCGTGACAGAACTTCACGCTCCTGGGCTCCCCACCGTGCTCCCCGCAGATTCCGACCTTGAGCTGCGGGCGCACACTACGACCAGCGGCTACTGCGATCTTAATAAGCTTGCCAACCCCCGATTGGTCAAGGACTTGGAAGGGGTCGTCCCCGAAGATACCCTGCTCCACGTACCGCGGGAGGAAGCGGCCGGCGTCGTCGCGGCTCAGCCCATACGTGGTCTGCGTGAGGTCGTTGGTGCCGAACGAGAAGAACTCGGCCGACCGTGCGATCTCGTCCGCGGTCAGTGCGGCGCGGGGCAGCTCGATCATCGTGCCGATGGTGTAGTCCAGGTCCTCGCCCATCCCCCGGATCACCTGATCGGCCACGCCGACGAGGATCGCGCGCTGGTTGTCGAACTCGCGGAAGTCCGCGACGAGGGGGATCATGATCTCGGGGCGGACGTCGACGCCCCGCCGCTTCGCCCGGAGGGCCGCCTCGAAGATCGCGCGGCCCTGCATCTCCGTGATCTCCGGGTAGGTGATGCCAAGGCGGCACCCGCGATGCCCGAGCATCGGGTTGGTCTCGCGCAGGGAGTCGACGACGTGCTGGAGCTCGGGCCGGCTCAGCCCGAGCGTGCGGGCGAGCAGCTTGGACTCCTCGCCGCCATGCGGCAGGAACTCGTGCAGCGGCGGGTCCAGCAGGCGGATGGTCACCGGCAGCCCGCGCATGGCCTCGAAGATCCCCTCGAAGTCCGCGCGCTGCATCGGCAGGAGCTTCGCGAGCGCGCGCCGGCGCCCGCCCTCGTCGCGCGCGACGATCATCTCGCGCATGGACGTGATGCGGTCGCCCTCGAAGAACATGTGCTCGGTCCGGCACAGGCCGATGCCCTCCGCGCCGAAGGCGCGCGCGATGCGCGCGTCGGCGGGGGTGTCGGCATTGGCGCGCACGTTGAGGGTGCGCACCTCGTCGGCCCAGCCCATGAGCTGGTGGAAGGACTGGTACGCGGGCGCCTGCGCGCGGGGCAGCGTGCCGCGGATGACCTGCACCACCTCGCTGGGCGTGGTCGGCAGGTCGCCGGGATAGACCTTGCCGGTGGCGCCGTCCAGGGTGAGCCAGTCGCCCTCGTTGATCGTGACGCCGTTCATCGTGCAGCGGCGATGGTCGTGATCCACGATCATCTCCTTGCATCCCACCACGGCGCACTTGCCCATGCCGCGCGCGACGACGGCCGCGTGGCTCGTCATGCCGCCGCGCGACGTGAGCACCGCCCTCGCCGCCACCAGCCCGTGGAAGTCCTCCGGCGTCGTCTCCTCCCGCACGAGGATGACCGCGTCGCCGTTGCCGGCGCGGCGCACCGCCTCGTCGGCGTCGAACACGGCCACGCCGTTCGCCGCGCCGGGCGAGGCCGGCAGGCCGGTGGCGATGGCGGTGGCGCGCACGCCCGGATCGATGACCGGGTGCAGCAGCTGGTCGAGCTGCTCCGCGGGGACGCGCAGCACCGCCTGATCGCTCGCGATCATCTCCTCGCCCACCATCTCCGTGGCGATGCGCACCGCGGCGGCCGCCGTGCGCTTGCCGGTGCGCGTCTGGAGCAGGAACAGCTTGCCGCGCTCCACGGTGAACTCGATGTCCTGCATGTCGCGGTAGTGGCGCTCCAGCAGATCCTGCGTCGTGAGCAGCTCCTCGTAGGCGCCGGGAAGCCGCTCGGCCATCTGGTCGATGGAGAGCGGGGTGCGGATGCCGGCGACCACATCCTCGCCCTGCGCGTTGACGAGGAACTCGCCGTAGAACTTCCGCTCGCCGGTGCTGGGGTTGCGCGTGAAGGCCACGCCGGTGCCCGAGTCCTCACCGAGGTTGCCGAACACCATGCTGACGATGTTGACGCCGGTACCCAGCGTATCGCTGATGTTGGCGTGGCGCCGGTAGTCGATCGCCTTCTTGAGCGTCCACGAGCGCCACACCGCCTCGATGGCACCCCAGAGCTGCACCACCGGGTCCATGGGGAAGGGCGCGCCGGTGGCGCCCCGCACCAGTGCCTTGTATTCCTCCACGAGGTTGCGGAGCTGCTCCTCGGTGAGCTCGGAGTCGCTCTCGACGCCCGCCATCATGCGCTTGGACGACAGGAGCTGCTCGAACTTGTGGTGCTCCACGCCGAGCACCACGTCGCCGTACATCTGGATGAAGCGGCGGTAGGAATCGTACGCGAACCGCGCGCTTCCACTGGCGCGGGCGAGCCCGTCCACCGTGCGGTCGTTGAGGCCGAGGTTGAGGATGGTCTCCATCATGCCCGGCATGGACATCGGGGCCCCGCTGCGCACGCTCACGAGCAACGGGTTGGCCGGGTCGCCGAACCGCTTGCCGCTCGCTTCCTCCAGCCGGGCCAGGTTCTCCTCCACCTCGCGGCGCAGCGCCGGCGGGACGGTACGGTCGCGCAGGTAGGTGATGCAGACGTCGCAGGCGATCGTGAACCCGGGCGGCACCGGGACGCCCAGATTGGTCATCTCGGCGAGGTTGGCCCCCTTGCCGCCGAGGATGGCCTTCATGTCCTTCGTGCCTTCAGCCTTGCCGTTGCCGAAGAAGTAGACGGAGGTGGTCACGCGCTCGCCGGGAGAGGATGGTCAGGTCAGCAACCGCAGCCGCCGCGGAGCTTGTCGGGATCGGTGGGCGGGGCCGTTGGGTAGTCACCCGAGAAGCAGGCATGGCAAAACCCATGCGGACCCGTTGGCACCGACTGCAGCATGCCGTCCAGGGACAGGTAGCCGAGGGAGTCGACGCCGAGCGACTGGCGAATCTCCTCGAGCGTGTGATCCGAGGCGATCAGCTCCTCGCGGCTCGGCGTGTCGATGCCGTAGTAGCATGGCCCGGTCACCGGGGCGGAGCTGACGCGCATGTGCACCTCCGCCGCTCCCGCGGCCCGCACGAGCTGCACGAGGCCGCGCGTGGTGGTGCCGCGCACGATGGAATCATCCACCATCACGACGCGCTTGCCGGCGAGCACCTCGCGCACGGCATTGTACTTGAGCCGCACCTTGGCATCGCGCGTCGCCTGCGTCGGCTGGATGAACGTCCGGCCCACATAATGGTTCCGGATGAGGGCCAGCTCGTAGGGCAGCCCGCTCTCCTCCGCGTAGCCGATGGCGGCGGAGTTGGAGGAATCGGGGACGCTGAAGACGAGCTCCGCCCCCGGGGCGGGGCACTCCTGCGCGAGCCGCCGCCCGAGAGCCCGGCGCGCGCGATCCACCGAGCCGCCGAAGATGCGGCTGTCCGGCCGTGCGAAGTAGACGTGCTCGAACACGCAGCGCTTCAGCTCCTTCCGCTCGAACGGGAAGATGGAGCGCTCGCCCGTGGCGTCCACGGCGAAGATCTCGCCGGCCTCGATGTCCCGCTCGTACGCCGCGCCCACGATGTCCAGCGCGCAGGTCTCCGACCCGAACACGGGGGCGCCGTTGAGCCGCCCCATCACCAGGGGGCGCCAGCCGCGCGGATCGCGCGCCGCAATCATGGTGTCGCCCAGCAGGACGAGGATGCTGTACGCCCCCTCCACCCCCTGGAGCGCCTCCGCGACGCGGCCCTCCGGCGTGCTCGCCGTGGACCGCGCGAGGCGGTGGACGATGACCTCCGAGTCCATGGACGACGCGAAGATGGAGCCGAGATCCTCCAGGTCCACGCGCAGCTCGCCGGCGTTGATGAGGTTCCCGTTGTGCGCCAGGGCGATGTGGCCCCCGCGCGAGCTCACGAGCACCGGCTGCGCGTTCTCGATGGTGGACGATCCGGCGGTGCTGTAGCGCGTGTGGCCGATCGCGATCTCGCCGTGAAGCGCCTCCACCTGCTGGTTCGACATGTCCGACACCAGCCCCATGCTGCGCGCCCCGCGCGCCGAGCCGTCCCCGTCCACCGAGACGATGCCGGCCGACTCCTGACCGCGGTGCTGCAGCGAGTAGAGCCCGAGCTTCGTGAGCCCGACCGCGTCGGGGGCACCACGCACGCCAAAGATGCCACACATGTCAGACCACCGAATCCGATTCGAGCATGATGTCCTGTGCCGAGGCGCTGCGCTGCATGATGCGGGGAATCGCCTCATGCCAGGCCTCCGCGAGCCGCGCGAGGGGCGTGCTGATGACACGGTCGCCGGCGTGCAGCTCGAGCAGGTCGCCGCCCGTGACGGTGCCGATCACCGCCGCCGGCACGCCGTGCCGCGCGGCCACGGCGAGCACCGCCGCCGCGTCGGGCGTGGAGACGACCACGCGGCCCTGGGCCTCGCCGAAGAGCAGGGCGCGCGCGGGCAGGGTGCTCCACGCGCGAAGATCGAGGGATGCGCCGCGCCGTGCGCCGCGCTCCATCATGCAGCACTCGGCCAGCGTCACGGCCAGACCGCCGTCGGCGCAGTCATGCGCCGACCGAACGGTGCCCGCGCGGATCGCCTCCAGCAGCGCGGCGACGAGCGCCTTCTCCGCGTGCAGGTCGCACCGCGGCGGCGCGCCGGCCACCTGGCCGTGGATTCGCTTGAGGTACTCGCTGCCGCCCAGCTCGTCGGTGTTGTCGCCCAGCAGGACGATGGCGTCGCCCGGCGTGCTGAAGGCGGAGCGGGTGACGTGGGCGAGCGAGTCGATCAGGCCCACCATGCCGATGACCGGCGTGGGATACACGGCACCGGTCGGGTTCTCGTTGTAGAGCGAGACGTTGCCCCCCGTCACGGGCGTGTTCAGGACCTCGCACGCCTCCTTCATGCCGGCGACCGCCTCGCGGAGCTGGAAGTAGACCTCCGGCTTCTTCGGGTTGCCGAAGTTGAGGTTGTTCGTGATGGCCATCGGCTGCCCGCCCGTGCACGCCACGTTGCGCGCGGCCTCGGCCACGGCGATGGCGGCGCCGGCGCGCGGGTCCAGGAAGACGTAGCGGCCGTTGCAATCCGTCTTGAGGGCGATGGCCTTGTCGGTGCCGCGAATGCGCACCACCGCCGCGTCGCCTCCCGGGCCCACCACCGTGCTGGTGCGGACCATGGAGTCGTACTGCTGGTAGACCCAGCGCTTGCTCGCGAGCGTGGGCGAGGAGAGCAGGCGCTCCAGCGTCCACACCGGGTCCGACTCCTCGGGGAGCTCGGGGATGGCGTGCACGTCCACGGCGCGACGCCGGCGTGCGTCCTCGCTCTCGCGCGCCTCGGGCTCGTAGGTGGGGCAGTCCGTGACGAGCCGGATTCCGGGGAACTCGGCCACCACGCGATCGCCCTCCACCACGCGATAGACCGGCTCGGCGATGACCTCGCCGATGACGGCGGCAGTCAGGTCCCACTTCTCCAGGATCGCCTTCACTTGGTCTTCATGGCCCTTGAGGGCCACGACGAGCATGCGCTCCTGCGACTCGCTGAGCAGCAGCTCGTACGGCGTCATGCCTTCCTCGCGCGCCGGCACGAGCAGGGTGTCGATCACGACGCCGACGTCGCCTCGCGCCGCCATCTCGGCGGACGACGAGGTGAGGCCCGCGGCGCCCATGTCCTGGATCGCGACGATGTGGCCGCTGCGGATGAGCTCCAGGCTCGCCTCGAGCAGCAGCTTCTCGGTGAACGGGTCGCCCACCTGCACGCGCGGGCGCTTGGCCTCGCTGGCGGCGGACAGGTCCTCGCTCGCGAACGAGGCCCCGTGGATGCCGTCGCGGCCCGTGCGTGCGCCCACGGCGATGATCGGGTTGCCGACGCCGGAGGCGACCGCCGTGATCAGCTCCTCCTCGCGCAGGAGGCCCACGCACATCGCGTTGACGATCGGGTTTCCCTCGTAGGCCTCGTCGAACACCACTTCGCCACCCACCGTGGGAACGCCGACACAGTTGCCGTAGTCGCCGATGCCCTTCACCACACCGGCGAAGAGGTAGCGCACGCGGGCGGAATCGAGCGAGCCGAATCGCAGCGAGTTGAGGAGGGCGATGGGACGCGCGCCCATGGTGAAGACGTCGCGCAGGATGCCGCCCACGCCAGTGGCGGCGCCCTGGTACGGCTCCACCGCCGACGGATGGTTGTGCGACTCGATCTTGAACGCGATCGCGAGGCCGTCACCGATGGCGATGACCCCCGCGTTCTCCCCGGGGCCCTGTAGGACCCACGGCGCCTTCGTGGGCAGCGTCTTCAGGAGCGGCCGTGAATGCTTGTAGGAGCAGTGCTCGCTCCACAGCGCGCTGACGATGCCGAGCTCGGTGAAGGTCGGCGTGCGGCCGAGCATGGCGACCATCCGGTCGTACTCGCCGGTGGTCAGCCCGTGCTCGGCAACGAGCGCGGGGGTGATGACAGGATCGCCGGGGCGTGCAGAGACAGTCACGGGGCAGGCTTGGGGGTGGGCTTGGGAGCGGGCGCGGGTGCTGCGGGCGTCGCGGGGGATTTGCGAACGGGAGGCTCGCCGGCGGGCACCGAGGGACGGGTGTCGCTCGGCGCGCTCGGCTTGAGCTTC
>JAQBPZ010000273.1 GCA_028287225.1 Gemmatimonadota bacterium | reverse complement strand
TCTGCTCTCCCGTGCCTGGGGCCGGCCACACGCACGGGACGCGATCCCCCCGACACTCGCTGCGCTCGTGCGGGGTGTCACCGGTCCGAGGGGCGGCCCGGGCAGTTCCTAATCCCTAATCCCTAATCCCTAATCCCTAATCTGAATCCCTAATCCGCCTGATCCCTGATCCCGCCCTCACGTCCCCCGCGGCTTCGCACGCCGCGTCGGGGCGGCCTCCAGGGGGTCTTCCGGCCAGGCGTGCCGAGGGTACCGGCCGCGCAGGTCGCGCCGCACCTCGAAGTAGCTCGAGCGCCAGAAGCCGGCGAGGTCACGCGTGACCTGCACGGGCCGGTGCGCCGGCGAGAGAAGCTGCAGCACCAGCGGCACGCGTCCGTCGCCCACGGCCGGTGTCTCCGCCAGGCCGAACAGCTCCTGGAGCCGCACCGCGATGAACGGTGCCGCCGGGTCGGCATAGTCCACCGGGATGCGTGAGCCCGTGGGGACCACGACATGCGTCGGCGCCAGGCGATCGAGGTCGCGACGCTGCTCCCACGTCAGCATCTCCTCGAGCGCCGACACGAGGTCCGCGCGCGCCACCTCGCTGCGCCGCCGCATCCCGTGCAGCCTCGGCAGGAGCCACTCCTCCATCGACGCGCCGAGGGCCTCGTCGCCGAGGTCGGGCCACCGCGCGTCGAGGGTGCGGACGAACGCGACGCGCTCGCGCAGCCGCTGCGCCGCCGCCGGCCACTCGAGCGAGAGCCCGTCGCGGCGACGAATGGCATCGAGCAGCACGCGTGCGACCCGTTCCTCGTCCACGCCCCGCAGCGGGACGTCACGCAGCACGATCGCGCCGAGCCGATCGACGCGCCGCATGCTCACGACGCCGGCGTCCGCGTCCCACGTCACGAGATCCTCGCCGGTCACCTGATCGCCGAGCACGCGCAGGAGCTCGTCGCGCTCCAGGAGCGCCGCGAGATAGATGCGCGAATGCGGCAGCCGCCCGTCCAGGTCGGCGACGGTGAGGAACGCCGCACCGGTGAGCGAGTCGCCGTCGCCCAGCACGGCGCCGAAGCCGTTGCGCAGCAGGTAGTGGCCGCGCTCCGCGCGCTGGATGGCGACACGATCGGGATATGCGAGCGCCAGCAGCCACCCGCATGCATCGCCTTGCGGCACGTCGTCGCGCGGCACTGTCAGCTCGCGGCGCAGCACGCGCACGCGCTCCCGCACGCGCCGGAGCACGTCGTGGTCCACCGAGCCGCACTCCGCGCCGGAATCGCCGGCGACGAGTGCGACGCGTCCGGCGAGATCCGTGTCGCGCAGTGGCGCATCGCGGCGCAGGATGTCGCGCTCGTCGAGCAGCGCCGCGACGACGCAGGCCGTGGCACCGGCGCCGAGCTCGCGGCCGCGCACGAGCATGTGCGCGAGCCGCGGATGCACGCCGAGCGACGCGACCGCTCGGCCATGCGCGGTGATGCGGTCGCCAGCGTCGAGCGCGCCGAGCTGGCGCAGCAGCGTGCGCGCATGCGATAGCGCCGCGGCTGGAGGTGTATCGATCCACCGGAGCGCCGCGGGATCCACGATGCCCGCCAGGGCGAGGTCCAGCGCGAGGCTCGTGAGGTCGGCTTCCAAAATCTCCGGGGTGGTGCGCTGAAGCAGGTGCGCATCCTCGTCCTCGCGCCACAGCCGGTACGCCACGCCGGGGGCGGTACGGCCCGCGCGCCCCGCGCGCTGCACGGCCGCGGCGGCCGAGACGCGCACCGTTTCGAGGCGCGTCATGCCGGTGCGGGGCGAGAAGCGGGGAACGCGGGCGACGCCCCCATCCACCACCACGCGGATCCCCTCGATGGTGAGGCTCGTTTCGGCGATGGAGGTGGCGAGCACCACCTTTCGCGTGCCGGGCGACGCCGGCGCGATGGCGGCATCCTGCGCCTCCGCGGAGAGGTCGCCGAACAGGGGCGCGAGATGCACGTCGCGCGGAAGCGCCATGCGCTCGAGAAGCGCCTGGGTGCGCCGGATCTCCGCGGCGCCGGGAAGGAAGGCCAGGATGCTCCCCTCGTCGCGCTCCAGCGCGGCGTGCACCGCGGCCGCCACCGCACCCTCGAGACGCTGGTCGTCGCGCCGCGCCACGTGGCGAATGGCCACCGGATGGCTTCGCCCCTCGCTCGTGACCATCGGGGCTCCGCCGAGCAGCGCGGACACCGCGGCACCGTCGAGCGTCGCCGACATCACGAGCAGCCGCAGGTCGTCGCGCAGGAGCTGCTGCGTCTGGAGCGCCAGGGCGAGCCCGAGGTCGGCCTGGAGGCTGCGCTCGTGGAACTCGTCGAAGATCACGAGCCCGACTCCGTCGAGGGTGGGGTCGGCGTGCAGCATCCTCGTCAGCACGCCCTCGGTGACCACCTCGAGCCGCGTGCGCGGCCCGACCCGCGTCTCGCCGCGCACGCGAAAGCCGACGGTCTCGCCCACGCCTTCCCCGAGCGCGAGCGCCATGCGTCGCGCGGCAGCGCGCGCGGCGATGCGGCGCGGCTCGAGCATCACGATGCGCCCCGCGCCGAGCCAGGGGGCCGCGAGCAGGACGAGCGGGACGCGGGTGGTCTTGCCTGCGCCGGGCGGGGCCTGGAGCACCACGGAGGGCCCGCGCGCGAGCGCATCGGCGAGCGTGCCGAGCACGTCGTCGATGGGAAGGGCGGGGGAGGGGCTGCGCACCGCTGGCATGCGAGGGAATCTAGCCCGGCTCGGTCCCGATTCGTTCCGGCCTTCCTCCCACCCGCGCCCGCACCATCTTTCACGCATGAAGTTCGAGTTCTTTCGCAGTTCCCAGATCACGACGGACTGCGACCGCTGCGGCGGTCCGGCGGACATGCTCAAGGGGGGCGTGTGCACGCGGTGCCGGCGCATCCTCTGCTACCAGCACCTGCACGGCTCATGGGTGCGGCGCCTGCTGGCCGACCTCGGCGCCGGCACGGTGTGCGCCGACTGCCGGGCGGGACGGCCCCCGGTCGCGGCCGGCTCCGCTGCTTCGGGGGTACGCGAATGACCGCCAATCGGGCAGCGAATGCCCGCGAATGCCCGGCGCACCCTCAAATATGTTTGCAGGCGTCGCGGGGATTCGCCGCATATTCGTGAAGATTCGCGTACGCTCACAGCACGTCATTCGAGACCAGAGCGAAACGTGAATGGCGCCCGATAGCGTGTTCGACACCGGCGACCGCCGCGTGCGCGTGAAGATCTGCTGCATCTCCTCAACCGAGGAAGCAGACATCGCGATGGAGGCCGGGGCCGACTTCCTGGGGCTCGTGTCGGCGATGCCGAGCGGCCCGGGGCCGATCGCGGAGTCGCGGATCGCGGACATCGTGCGATGGGTGGACGGCCGCGTGCCGACCGTGCTGCTCACCTCCCGCCAGGATGCGCGGACCATCGGCCTGCAGGTGGAGCGGATGCGGCCGAGCGTCGTGCAGCTCGTGGACACGGTGGAGGCGGCGGAGCTGCGTGCGCTGCGACGCCAGCATCCCGACGTCGCGCTGATGCAGGTGATCCACGTGCGCGACCACGCGTCGATCGACGAGGCAGCCGCGGCGGCGCCGTTCGTGGACGCCATCCTGCTGGACTCCGGCAACCCCACCGCGGCCGTGAAGGAGCTTGGCGGCACCGGACGCGTGCACGACTGGGCCGTCAGCCAGCGGCTTCGCGAACGGGTGCCCGCGCCGGTGATGCTGGCGGGCGGGCTGCGGGTGGAGAACGTGGCCGACGCCATCCGGGCGGTGCGGCCGTTCGGCGTGGACGTCTGCAGCGGCGTGCGGACGGACGGGCGGCTCGACCCGGGCAAGGTGACTGCCTTCATCGCCGCCGCCCGAACGATCTGCTGATCGACAAGCCGGCGGCGCGCTGTATCTTGTCCCAGCCGCGCGATCTCCAGCCCGTCCCGGGCGCGTCGCCTCCCCCTCTCCGGCCACGTCCCATGCGCGCACGGACGACGTCCACCCTGATCGGCCTCGCGTGCGCCGCCGCCATCGGCCTGCCCGCGCGCGCGCAGGGGCCGGCGGTTCGCACCATCGCCGAGGCGAAGCGCCTGGAGGGGACGCGCGAGACCGTGACGATCGGCGGCCGCGCGTCGGTCGCATCCGGAGCGCTGCAGGCGCGGGTGTTCGACATCGCCGTCGAGGACGCCACCGCGGGGATCCGGGTGTACTCCCGCACGCCGCTCGCGCGGGTGGCGGCGGGCGACAGCGTGATCGTGACCGGGACGCTCAAGCGCTACCGGGGCGACCTCGAGCTCCTGGCCGCGACGATGCGTCTGGTGCCGGGCGCGCGGCGCGTCGTTCCGCCACACGACCTGCCGATCGACGCGTCGATGATCGGGCGATATCCCGGCCAGCTCGTGCGCGTGCGCGGGCGCATGACGCGCAGCGGCTACAGCGAGGGCGGCCAGTGGCTGCGCATTCGCGGCGTCGCGGCGGGGCACGCCGACAGCCTCACGCTCTGGGTGCCCGCGAACCACGCGGCGCCCATCTCCTTCGCCGCGGTGCAGCCGGGAGACAGCCTCGTGGCCACCGGCATCGTGACCGCGTACCAGGACAACGCCGACGACCCGGTGGTGTGGCAGATCGTGCCGCGAAACACCGAGGACATCGTGCTGGCCGACCACACGCGTACGCTGCCGGCGTGGCTGGGGTGGGCGGCGCTGCTGACCGTGGCCGGCGTGGGCGCGGCGATCGCGATCGGGCGCTTCGCGGCGCGGCGACAGCTCGGCGCGCTGCGCGAGACCGAGGTGCGCTACCGCCAGCTGCTCGCGATGTCGCCCGATGCGGTGATCGTGCATGCGCGCGGCCGGATCCGCTTCGCGAACCCGGCGGCGGCACAGCTGCTGGGGGTGGTGAACGACGCCGCGCTCGTGGGGCGCGCGCTCGAGGACTTCGTGCATCCCGAGTCGCGGCAGGTGCTGCACACCGCCGCCGACGAGGCGACGCCGAGGCCGGAGGATGCGCCGCGCGTTCGCGCGCGGCTGCTCGTGGCGCACGGCGGTGCCGTGGACGTGGAGGTCACCGCCAGCCCGTGCGTGTATCACGACCAGCCCGCGGTGGTGCTCCTGGCGCGCGACATCGGTGCGCAGCTCCGGTACGAGCGCGACCTGCATGCCCTCGCGCTGGTGGACGAGCTGACGGGGCTCCAGAACCGGCGCGGCTTCACGCTGTTCGCCGAACAGGAGCTCGCGCGGGCGCGGCGGTACGGCCGCACGCCGGTGCTGGTGTTCGCGGACCTCGACGGCCTCAAGCACATCAATGACACGTACGGTCACGCGGCGGGCGACGCGGCGCTGCGGCTCGCGGCGCGCGCCCTCAAGAGCATCCTCCGCGAGACGGACATCGTCGCGCGCTGGAGCGGCGACGAGTTCGTCGCGCTGCTGGGCGAGGGCGGCGAGATGGCGGCCGCGTCGATCGGCGAGCGGCTCGATGCCGCCCTCGCGGCACTGGCGCCGGAGGAGCAGCCGTTCACCGTGACGGCGACGGTCGGCCGCAGCGTGCTGAACCCGGACCTCCCCCTCGCCGGCGCGATGGCGGACGCCGACGCGGAGCTGTACGTGCAGAAGCGGCGGGGCGGGCGCGGCCACGAGCACGACGACGCGCTGCCGGTCGACGTGGCGGGATGAGCAGGCTAGCTTGCGCCGAGTGACACTTCGCACACGCCCGCTGGCCGACGCATGAGGACCATCCGATGACGAACCGGGAGCTTTCACGCCGCGCGTGGCTCGCGACGATCGCCCGCACCGTGGCCGGCGCCGCCGCCGTCGCCGCCGTGCAGCCACACGGTCTTGCCGCCGCCGCGCCGCCGCGCCGCATCGTGGTCTACAAGGACCCGGATTGCGGCTGCTGCCGCGAATGGGTGTCGTATCTCGCGAAGAGCGGCTTCGCGCCGGAGCCACACGACCGCGGCGACATGCAGGCGCTCAAGGACAGCCTCGGCGTGCCGGCCGCGTTGCGGTCGTGCCACACGGCGGTCGTCGGACGCTACGTCATCGAGGGGCACGTCCCCGCGGCCGACATCATGCGGCTGCTGGCGAAGCCGCCGAAGGCCGTGCTGGGGATCGCCGTTCCGGGAATGCCCGCGGGCTCGCCGGGCATGGAGATGGGTGGGCGGCGCGACCGCTACGAGGTCATCGCGTTCGGCGCGAGCGGCGCGACGAGCGTGTTCGCCTCGCACGCATGAGCGCGGCGCCTCGCGTGCTCGGACTGCGGACGGTCATCTATCACGTGCCCGACCTCGCGCGGGCGCGGGCGTGGTACGCCGACGTGTTCGGCGTCGCGCCGTACTTCGACGAGCCGTTCTACGTCGGCTTCCAGATCGGCGGCTTCGAGCTCGGGCTGGATCCGGACTGCTCGCGCGTGCAGCCGGGCGAGGGTGGCGCGGCGGCGTACTGGGGCGTGACCGACGTGGCAGCGGCCACCAGCGCGTTCGTCGCCGCGGGCGCCACGGTGCTGGAGCCGGTGCGCGAGGTGGGCGGCGGCATTCGCGTCGCGATGCTGGCCGACCCGTTCGGCAACGCGATCGGCCTGATCGAGAACCCGCACTTCAGCACCGACGCGGTTCGCTGACGTCGGCATGCCGCGCCGATGCTTGCGCGCCGGACGGAATGGCGGGAGATTCGCGAGGCACGAACTGAATGATGGCCGCGCGGTGCACGTACACCGTCCTGTCATGCGATTCGCTCAGGAGCCGGCACGTCGCCAGGCTCCGACACGACACGGTCGAGGTGCCGTCCGGGCGCTACCCGGCCGTCGTCGTGCGGCGCTCGTTTCAGGGTGCCGGGTCCTGGAGAACGCGCAACGAGCGGACCCTGCTGGCCCCTCAGTCGACCCAGTGGGAATACGATCGAACGGAGGCGACGGATCGGAACGGCAGGAGAATTGTCGGGGGCGCGGGAGGGTGACAAGCTCGCCGTGGATCGCCGTCGAGCGCCCGATCCGTCCTGATCCGCTTCATCGGTCAGATGCAGTCTCCTGCTTCGACTGAGTGGCGGTCCAGCCGCCCAAGCATCGGCGGGCGGTCCACTTTTCGCGAATTGGTGGTCAGCTTCCACCGAGGTGGGCGATGCCGGAAGGCGAGGATGTGGGACAGCAGCTCCGCGAGGCCATCGAGCGGCGGTCCCTCGTGATGTTCGAGTATGCAGACCTGATCCGTGTGGTGGAGCCGCACCGCTACGGGATCAACAGCGCGGGTCGCGCCATGCTGAGCGGCTGGCTGCGTGCCGGCTACAGCCGGTCGGATCCATCCGGCGGATGGCGCAACTACCTGCTGGAGGACATCAGCGCCTTCCAGCGCCTCGACGCCCCGTTCGCCGGCGCGCGTCCCGGGTACGCGACGCACGACGCGCGCATGCGCGAGGTCTACGCCGAGCTTCCCGCCGCCGTGGTGACGCTGCACGAGGGAGCGGGTCCGTACATCGTGCGCGAGGCTGCCCCGCCACCCCTGGCCGACGCGCCCCCGTCACCCGAAGCGCCGCATCCCACCGAGGGCGCGCGCACCCAGGACGGGGAGATCGACGTGGCGGAAGGGCATGCGACGTCGAATTAGGGATCAGGGATTAGGAACTGACGGGGCTGCCCACTCGGACCTGTCATCCCACGAGCGCGCGCAGCGCGTCGAGTCGGGATCTGCCAACCCTGCGGACGGGCCAGCCTCACGACCGGGACAGCAGATCCCGACACTCGGCCGCGGTGCTCCCTCCTGCGGGATGACGGCCTTCCGGGACGCCATTCTCCGACACGCGGGTGCTCGAGCGGCGCGTGGAGTTCCCAATCCCTAATCCCTAATCCTTCCCTTCACACCACGCTGTTCGACCGCGGCGTCGGAGGGGGCAGGAGGGCGGTGCGGGCCTGCTCGATCTGGGCGCGGACTGCGGACGGGCCGGTGCCGCCTTCCACCTCGCGCTGCGCCACCGACTGCGCGGCGCTCAGCGATTCGTACACGTCGTCGGTGAAGAGCGGATGGGCCGCGGCGAAGGAGGCGAAGGGAATGTCCTGCATCTCGCGCCCGGTCTGCTCGCTCTCGCGCACCAGACGCCCGACGGCGCCATGCGCCTCCCGGAAGGTGGCGCCCTTGCGCACCAGGTAGTCCGCGAGATCCGTCGCCATCATCGTGCTGGACAGCGCCGCCTGCATGCGATCCGTGCGGAAGGTGCACTCCGCCAGGGCGCCCGCCACCGCGGGGAGCACGAGCAGGAGCGTGTCGGTCGCGTCGAACAGCACGCGCTTGTCGTCCTGCAGATCCTTGTTGTAGCTGCTCGGCAATCCCTTCAGGGTGGCGAGCAGCGTCGTGAGGTTGCCGAGCATGCGCGCCGCCGAGCCGCGCGCCAGCTCCAGGGCGTCGGGGTTGCGCTTCTGCGGCATCATGCTGGAGCCCGAGGTGTAGCCCTCGCCGAACTGCACGAAGCCGAACTCGCTCGAGCCGTAGATGATGAGGTCCTCGGCGAGCCGCGACAGGTGCGTGCCGATCATCGTGGAGGCGAACAGCACCTCGGCGATGAAGTCGCGGTCGCTCACCGCGTCGATGGAGTTCTGCGACAGCGCGTCGAAGCCGAGCGTGCCCTGGAGGAGCACGCGCGAGATGGGGTAGGCGCAGCCGGCGACGGCGCCCGAGCCGAGTGGCAGGACGGCGGCGGAGCGGGCGCCCGCCTTGAGGCGCGCGCGATCGCGCTCGAGGGGCCAGAAGTGCGAGAGGAGCCAGTGCGCGCCCGAGACCGGGATGGCGCGCTGGAGGTGGGTGTACGACGGCATCAGCGCCGTCTCGATCGTCTCCGCCTGCGCGATCATCACCCCCTGGAGGGTGCGCACGGCGTGGTCGAGGCGCTGGCAGGCGTCCATCGTCCAGAGCCGCGTGGCGGTGGCCACCTGGTCGTTGCGGCTGCGCCCGGTGTGGAGCCTGGATGCCACGTCGCCGACCTCGTCGTGCAGGAGACGGTCGATGAGGGTGTGGACATCCTCGTCGGTCGCGATGGGCGCTTCACCCGCGGCGAGGCGCGCGCCGACCGCATCGAGCCCCTGCTCGATGGCGCGGCTCTCCTCGAGGGTGAGGACGCTGGCCCCCCAGAGCGCCACGGCCCACGCCCGGGAGAGGCGGATGTCGTACGGCCAGAGCCGGAAGTCGATGCCGATGGAGTTGTTGAGCGCGTCGAACTCCGGCGTCGGGCCGGCGCCGAAGCGACCGCCCCACAGCTTGTGCGACTTCTCGGCAGGGGCGACGCTTTCGTCGAGCACGGACATCTGGATGACTCCTCGTGATTGCATGCTGTGGCACGTCAACAGCTTCAACGCAGAGGACGCGGAGGAGCACTGCGAGGTCGCAGAGGACTGCCGCCAGGGTTGCTGCCCCTCCGGAGACTGTCCCGCACGCACTGTCGGGGCGTCCTCGCTGTTCCCTCTGCGTCCTCGCCGTCCCTCTGCGTCCTCTGCGTTGAAGCTCCTACGACAGCGTCAGACCTCCACCAGCTCCTTCTTCGCGACGAACTGGCCGCTCCCCGCGAGCTCCTGGTCCTTGATCGCGCGGACCCGGGCCGGCAGGGCGAAGAGGCGGATGAAGCCGGCCGCGTCGCTCTGCTGGTAGACGTCGTCCTCGCCGAAGGTGACGAAGCGCTCGTCGTACAGGGCGTGGGCGCTGTCGCGTCCCACCACCTGGAGGCCGCCCTTGAAGAGGCGCAGGGTGACGGTGCCGGTGATGCGCTGCTGCGTGACGTTGACGAAGGCGTCGTACGCCTCGCGCTCCGTGGTCCACCAGCGGCCCTCGTAGACGAGGTCCGCGTAGCGCGGCGCGATGAGGTCCTTGGCCGCCAGGGTCTTGCGATCCAGCACGAGCTGCTCGAGCTCACTGTGCGCCGCGTAGAGCAGGGTGCCGCCGGGCGTCTCGTACACGCCGCGCGACTTCATCCCCACCATGCGGTCCTCCACGAGGTCGATGCGTCCCACGCCATGGCGGCTGCCGATGGCGTTGAGCGCCGTCACCAGGTCCACCGGGCCGAGGGTCCGTCCGTTGACCGACACCGGGGTGCCCTGCTCGAAGCCGATGACGACGTCCTCCGCGGCATCGGGCGCCGCGGTGGGGTCGGTGGTGAGCATGAACATGTCCGCCTTCGGGGCGGAGTTCGGATCCTCGAGGTTGCCGCCCTCGTGGCTGAGGTGCCAGATGTTGGCATCCCGCGAGTAGATCTTCTCCTTCGTCGCGGCGATCGGGATCCCCTTGCGGGTCGCGTAGTCGATGGCGTCCTCGCGGCTGCGGATGTCCCATTCGCGCCAGGGCGCGATCACGGGCAGCTCCGGGGCGAGGGTGGCGAAGGTCATCTCGAAGCGGACCTGGTCGTTGCCCTTGCCGGTGCAGCCGTGGGCGAGCGCGTCGGCGCCGACGCGATGCGCGACCTCCACCTGGCGCTTCGCGATGAGCGGGCGGGCCATGGCGGTGCCGAGGAGGTACTTCCGGTTGTAGACCGCGCCGGCGCGGAGGGTGGGGAAGATGAAGTCCCGCACGAACTCCTCCCGCAGGTCCTCGATGTAGCACTCCTCGGCACCGGAGGCGAGCGCCTTCTCACGCACGCCCGCGAGCTCCGCCGCGCCCTGGCCGATGTCGGCCGCCACGCAGATCACGCGCGCGTCGTAGTGCTCGCGCAGCCAGGGCACGATGATCGAGGTATCGAGTCCGCCGGAATAGGCGAGGACGATGGTGCGGGACATGGGCGGGCTCCAGATGGAAGAGTATGCAGAACGAATGCATATTTAATCACAAGTGCTGCATTCGTCAACGGGCGGATATGAACGCGTGTTTCAAACCCCTTCAGGACTCGCCCGCGAGCTCCAGCAACCGGGCGGTGAGGGCCAGGCGGGCGCTGGACGAGCGGGTGACGATGAGGATGGTGTCGTCGCCGGCGATCGTCCCCATCACCTCCTCGAAATCCTCCTGGTCGATGGCCTCGGCGATCGGCTGCGCGCCGCTGGCCACGGTATGCAGGACGATCAGCTCCCCGACCCCGTCGATTCGGGAGAAGAGTTGAGGCAAGAGGTTGGCCAGCAACGGCTTATCGTCGTGCGCCGAGACCTGCTCCGGCAGCATGTAGCGTGCCCCGTCCTCCCCGCCGACCCGGGCGATGCCGAGGTCCCGGATGTCCCGCGACAGGGTCGCCTGGGTGACGTCCATCTGCCGCCCCAGGAGCAGCTGCCGCAACTCTTCCTGGCTGCCCACGACATGGTGGGCCACCAGATCGAGGATCACAGCCTGCCGCGCGCGCTTCTTCGTCATGCAATCTCCTGGAGTGGCTGCATGAACATAAACCTTCCACAGGGGATTGACCAGCACTAAATGCATGATTATGCATTATAGCGTGAATAACATCCCCGTCGGCGTCCTCGGCGCCAGTGGCTATGCCGGCCGAGAGCTCTGCGCGATCATCGCGCGGCACCCGCGCTTCTCGCTCGCCTTTGCCACGGCGAACGAGCAGCGGGGCCAGCGCGTGCGGCTCGGTGGCCGCGACGTCACGTTCATCGCCTCGGACGACGCGCCCCTGGCCGACGCCGCCATCGTCTTTGCCGCCCTGCCGCACGGCGCGTCGCTGCCGTGGGTGGAGCGCACGCGCGCCGCGGGGCCCCGCGTCGTGGACCTCTCGAGCGACCTCCGGCCCGGCAACACCGCCACGCCGGCCGTCTATGGAATGCCGGAGCTGGGCGCGGCGACGCGCGCGGCCATCCGGACGGCCGACGTGGTCGCCAATCCGGGCTGCTATCCCACCTCCATCCTCCTCGCCCTCGCGCCGCTCGCGGCGCGCGGCCTGGTGCGCGCGGGGGCGACGATCGTCGCCAACGCCGCCAGTGGCGTGAGCGGCGCGGGCAACGCCCCCAAGCGCGAGCTGCTGTTCGCCGAGGTGGCCGACGACTACCGCGCGTATGGAGTGGGCAACACCCACCGGCACGTCAACGAGATGACCGCGACGCTCGCCGGCTTCGGCGCCGACGTGGACCTCGTGTTCACGCCGCACCTGCTCCCCGTGGCGCGGGGCATCCTGGCCACCCTGACCGTGCCGCTCGCGGAGCCGCTCGCCGATCCGGTGGCGTTCTTCCGCGAGGCGTACGCCGGCGAGGCGTTCCTCGAGGTGGACGACGCGCAGCCGACGCTGCGCGACGTGGTGCGCCGCAACGTCGTGCGCCTCGGGGCGACGATGCTCGCCGGCACGCGCGCGCCGATGCTGCTCGTCACCTCGGCGATGGACAACCTCGTGAAGGGCGCGGCGGGACAGGCGGTGCAGAACGCGAACCTGATGTGCGGGCTCGACGAGACGGCGGGGCTCCTCGCGTGACGCGCGTGATCAAGGTGGGCGGGCGCCCGCAGCTCGACCCCGCGCTGGTCGGTGCACTCGCCGGCGCCACGCGCGACGCGCCCGGCGCGCTGGTCGTGGTGCATGGCGGCGGCGACGAGATCGGCGCGCTCCAGCGTCTCTATGGAGTGGAGGCGCAGTTCATCGGGGGCCGGCGGGTCACGAGCGCGCTCGACCTGGAGATCGTGCGGATGGCGCTCTCCGGCTCGGCGAACAAGCGGCTGGTCGCCGCGCTGGTGGGAGCCGGTGTCGCGGCGGTGGGGCTGTCGGGCGAGGACGCGGGCATGGTGCGCGCCGCGCCGCTGGACGCCCACCGGTTCGGATTTGCCGGCGTGCCCACCGACGTGGACGCCGGCCTGCTGCGGCTCCTCCTGACCGGCGGCTACCTGCCGGTGCTGTCGCCGGTGAGCCGAGGGAACGACGAGAGCGGCAGCACGACGCTGAACGTGAACGGCGACGACGCGGCGGCCGCGATCGCCGTGGCGCTCGGCGCGGAGGAGCTGCTGCTCGTGTCGGACGTGGAGGGGGTGCGCGCCGATGGCATGGCGGTCGCGCATCTGTCGGACGACGACGCGCGCCGGCTCATCGAGACCGGCGTCGCGGCGGGGGGGATGGGCGCGAAGCTGGAGGCGGCGCTGCGCGCGCTGGAGGGCGGAGTGGAACGGGTGCGAATCTCGGACATCGCCGCGATCGAACAGCTCGATCGCGGAACAGTGCTGACGCGAGTGGAGAGTGTACGCACATGACGGCGACCATACCCATCGGGCGGACCTCCGCACCTGAATCGGCCACGGAGCACGAGGCACAGCCGGGAAGCGCAGGGCTCGCGGCGGCGCCGACGAGCGACCGCCAGCAGGCGGGGGTGGCAAGCGACAGCCAGCAGGCGGGGGTCGCAAGCGACATCCTGGCGACCTACAAGCGCGCGCCCGTGACCTTCGTGCGCGGCAGCGGCGTGCATCTCTACGACGCCGCCGGCAAGGCGTACCTCGACTTCGTGAGCGGCATCGCCGTGAACGCGCTCGGCTACGGCGACGCGGGCCTCACCGCCGCGATGCATGCCGCGGCCGACGGCCTCGTGCACACGTCGAACCTGTACGGCACGGAGCCGGGCGAGCGGCTGGCATCGGCGCTGGTGGACCGGTCGTTCGCGGACAAGGTGTTCTTCTGCAACTCGGGTGCGGAGGCGAACGAGGGCGCGTTCAAGTTCGCCCGTCGCTGGGCGCGCACGCAGGGCGAGGCGAAGCACGAGATCGTCGCGCTGCGCGGCGCATTCCACGGCCGCCTGTTCGGCACCCTCGCCGCGACCGACCGTCCCGCGTACCGGCTGCCCTTCCGGCCGCTGGTGCCGGGCGTCTCGATCTTCGAGCGCGACCTCGCGGAGCTGGATGCCGCGCTGAGCGAGGACACCGTGGCCGCGCTGATCCTGGAGCCGGTGCAGGGCGAGGGCGGGGTGCGCGTGCTCGACGCCGGCCTGCTGCGCGAGCTGCGGGCGATCACGCGGGCGCGCAACATCGCGCTGATTCTGGACGAGATCCAGTGCGGCCTGGGGCGGACCGGGACGCTGTTCGCGTACGAGCAGGCGGGGATCGAGCCCGACATCATGACGCTGGCGAAGCCGCTGGCCGGCGGGCTCCCGATGGGCGCGATTCTCATGACCGACGCGATCGCATCGGCGGTGAAGCCCGGCGACCATGGGACGACGTTCGGCGGCGGGCCGTTCGTGGCCAGCGTCGCCCTGCACGTGGTGGAGCGGCTCTCCGACCCGGCGCTGCTGGCGCACGTGACGGAGACCGGCGCATGGATGGGACGCGAGCTGCACGAGATCGCGCGGCGCACCGGGCGGATCCGCCAGGTGCGCGGCATGGGGCTCATGTGGGGCATCGACGTGATGGGGACGGCGGCCCACGTGGTGAGCGAGGCGCTCGCGCACGGGCTGCTCGTCTGTTCGGCGGGCGACTACACGGTGCGCCTGCTGCCCCCGCTCGTCGCGACGCGCGAGGAGCTCGCCCGTGGTCTCCAGATGCTCGAGGAGGTGCTGTGATGACGATCGCCGACTACCGGGTGCGCCGCGCGCGCCACGCCGACGCCGCGGCGATCTCGCGGCTGAACAACACCTTCGCCGACGAGGGGCAGATGCTGCGCCGGTCGCCGGACGTCATCGCGCTGGCCATCGACGACTACGTGGTGGTGGAAGGCGCGTCGGGCGAGCTGCTGGCGTGCGGCGCACTCAAGGAATATTCGCCGAGCGTGGCGGAGGTGGCGGCGATCGCGGTGGCACGCTCCGCACACGGCCGCGGGGTGGGGCGCGCGATCGTGAGCGCCGTGGAGGCGCTGGCGCGCAAGCGGGGGATTCATGACGTGTTCGCGCTGACGCTGCAGCCGGAGTTCTTCGCGGCGGTCGGGTACACCCGCGTGGAGCGCGCGCGGTATCCGGAGAAGATCCGGCGCGACTGCCTGGGCTGCGCGCGGCGCTTCGCGTGCAACGAGTACTGCTTCGCGAAGGTGCTGGAGGCGGCACCCCTCATCCGGGCAGCCTAGCGAAGCCCAACATTAAAATTTCTTCACGAAGAAGACATCGGACGGGGCTGGCGGGGCGGCGGCCGGAACGGACATTTGTGGCGCGCGGGCTTCCCTCGGGGAAGTCCGCGCGCCTTCCTTTCCCACCGCCCCTAACTCCGTTGCGACTCCCAGCTTTCGCGCCCGCGTGGCGCCGGCTCGCGCACGCGGCCGCGCTCGTCCTCCTGCTGCTGATGCCTGGCCGAGCCGCGGCGCAGGGCGCACGCGCGTTCTCGGTCTTCCTGGATTGCAGTGGCTTCTACTGCGACCGCGACTTCTACCGCACCGACATCGCGTTCGTGGACCACGTGCGCGAGCGAACCGCGGCCGACGTGCACGTGCTGGTCACGCGGGAAACCACCGGCGGCGGCGGCAGCGCGTTCGTGCTGGCGTTCTACGGGCAGCACCGGTTCGCGGGCGTGAACGACACGATCTCCGTGACCACCGCCCAGGGCGCCACGGAGGACGACGAGCGCCAGGCGCTGTCCCGCACCGTGAAGCTCGGGCTGGCGCGCTACCTGGCGCGCAGTCCGGAGCGCGCCCGCACCACGGTGGCGGTGGAGGCCGCGACGGCCAGGGATTCCGTCACCGCGCCGAAGCGCGATCCATGGAACGCGTGGGTGTTCCGCGCGAGCGCGAACTTCAATGGCAACCGGGAACGCGACTATTCGAACGACAACATCTTCGGATCGCTCAGCGCGTCACGCGTGACCGAAGCGTGGAAGACGAGCTTCCGGATCAACGAGAGCTACGATGGCCAGTCGTTCGCCATCGACGGCGACCGGATCACGAGCATCCGGCGCAACTACAGCGGCTCCGCCGAGCAGGTGAAGAGCCTCACCGAGCACTGGTCGGCCGGCGCCCGGGCGAGCGCGGGGTCGTCGACCTACCTGAACCAACATCTCTTCGCCACCGTGAGCCCGGCGCTGGAGTACAACGTGTACCCCTACAAGGAATCCACGCGGCACATGCTGTCGTTCCTGTACACGGCCGGCGTGCGCCATTTCCGGTACGAGGACACGACGGTGTACTTCAGGACGCGCGAGACGCTGCCCTTCGAGGCGCTGGTGATGAACCTCTCGCAGAAGCAGAAGTGGGGCTCGGTGAGCTTCCAGGTGAGCGGCTCCCACTACCTCAACGACCTGAGCAAGAGCCGCCTGACCTTCAACCCGGAGGCGGACGTGCGCCTGTTCAAGGGATTGAGCCTGAACCTCTTCGGGTACTACACCGTGCTGCACGACCAGATCTACCTCCCCAAGGGCAGCCTGACGCGCGAGGAGGTGCTGCTGCGGCAGAACCAGGCGGCCACCACGTACACCGCGTTCGCCTTCATGGGGATCAGCTACACCTTCGGCTCGGTGCTCAACAACATCGTGAACCCCCGCTTCGGGGGCTCGGGCGACTTCTGATGTAGATTGCATGACGAACGCGCGCGGCGGTCCGGAGGAGGGCTCCGGGACCGCCGGGCGCCGCTACCGGCCCCCGCATGCCGCTCCGCTCGTCACGCCGCCTCGCCGCCGTCCTCGCGACGGCTGCCGTCGCCCTCGGCGCCTCGCGCCTCGCCGCCCAGGCGGCGGCCCCGCAGCGTCCCCGGCTCATCGTCTTCCTGACGGTGGACCAGATGCGCCCCGACTACCTGGAGCGCTGGCGCGGCCAGCTCACCGGCGGCCTCGCGCGGCTCTCCCAGCATGGCGCGTTCTTCACGAACGCCTTCCAGGAGCACGGGGTCACCGAGACCGCGCCGGGACACTCGGTCACCATGTCGGGCCGCTTCCCGAACTCCACGGGCATCCTGCGCAACACCGCCGGCGTCGAGGACCCGCAGGCGCCCCTGCTCACGTCGCGCGATGCGCCGGCGTCGCCCTACCGCTTCCGCGGCAGCGTGCTGATCGACTGGCTCCGCACGCGTGACGCACGCTCGCGGGCGCTCTCCATCTCTCGCAAGGATCGCGGGGCAATCCTCCCGATGGGGCGCGCGAAGCAGCAGGTCTTCTGGTATGCAACGTCGAACGGCGAGTTCACCACCAGCCGCTACTACGCCGACACGCTGCCGACGTGGATCCGCGCCGTGAACGCGCGCCGCACCGCGCAGCGCACCGCGGGACGAGCCTGGACGCTGCTCCTGCCGCCCGGCGAGTACGCCGAGCCGGACAGCGTGCCCGTGGAGAACAACGGGAAGGGCTTCACCTTTCCGCACGTGCAGTCCACCGACTCGGCCCGTGCCGCCGCCGACCTGCCGTCCACCCCGTGGATGGACGCGCTCAC
Source organism: Gemmatimonadota bacterium (assembly GCA_028287225.1). Lineage (GTDB taxonomy): Bacteria > Gemmatimonadota > Gemmatimonadetes > Gemmatimonadales > Gemmatimonadaceae > AG11. Next base: position 2,968 of record JAQBPZ010000273.1, on the reverse strand, counting down.
GCTCGATGCCGCGCTGGCCGGCCTCCAGACGCTGGGGCTCGGCACCGGTCCACAGACGGACATCCTCGCGGTCTCCCTCTCGGCCACGGACTACATCGGCCACCGGTACGGCCCCGACTCGCGCGAGCAGCACGACAACATCCTGCGGCTGGACCGTGCGCTCGGCACCTTCATCGACTCGCTGTACAGGCTGCGCGACTCGAGCACCATCGTGTTCGCGCTCACGGCGGACCATGGCGTGACGTCGTATCCCGAGCTCGCCGCGCAGCGTGCCGGCCGGCCGGCGCCGGTGCGATACGACCTGTCGCCGGCGGCGGTCGGGCTCAAGTCCGCCCTGCGCGTGAATGGCGTGGACACCTCGGCGATCACGATGGATGGTCCGCTGGTCTATGTGAATCGTGCCGCGTTCGCCGCGGCACGCGTGGATCCCGAGCCGATCCTGCGCCGGTTCGCCGACGTCGTGCGCACGACGCCCGGCATTGCCCGCGTGGACCGTGTGCGCGACCTCTCGCCGCGGGACACCGTGCGGAACGCGGTGACGCGCCGCTGGATGCACATGATCCCGCCCGACTCACCGGTGGAATGGGTCATCACCCCGGTGCAGGGCGCATATCCAGCCGGCGCGACCATCGCCGAGCATGGCGCGCCGTACGATGACGACGCGCACGTGCCGGTGATCTTCTACGGCCCGTGGTTCCGCACGGCGCGCTTCACCGAGCGGGCCCTCGTCGCCGACATGGCGCCGACGCTCGCCCACGTGGCCGGCGTGCCGCCCACCGAGCGCGTGGATGGCCGCGTGCTGGTGCGGGCGCTCGTCCCCGGCGCGCCGCGCTGACCGTGTCCGCACCACGGCGCGTCCAGGGGTTCTCGGGGCTGCAGCAGGCCTTCGACGAGGTGCGCTTCGGCGGCACGCGGACGCTCAACCTGCGCGCCTCGCTCCCCACCGCCGCCGAGGCCGCGACGCGCGTGGACAGCTGGCTGCGGCAGCACCAGATGCAGCAGTCGGGTGAGGTGCTCGTCGTCACGGGCCGCGGCAACAACAGCGAGGACGGGATCTCGGTGGTGCGGGAGGCGAGCATCCGCGCATTTCACGACCTGAAGAAGAAGGGGGTCATCGAGGGATTCGCGGAGCACACGGCCGGCTCGTTCGTGGTGACGCTGGCGCCCATCAAGGCGGTGCATGCGGCCGCCGCGCGGCGCAACGCCCCGGCTCCGCTGCCCCCGCCGGCGGCCCCGCCCACGCTCTCCATCCTGTCCAACGCCACGCGGGATGCGCTCCGCGTGCTGGCCGAGCGCTCGCTCGACTCCCTGGGCATCCACGACCGCGGGCCGTTCGTGGAGACCGAGATGCTCCGGCTGTTCGGTGAGCTCGGGGCGAAGATGGGCGAGGGGCCGGCGGCCGAGCGGGAGCGCCGGCTGCGGGCGGCGATCGACGCGGCCATGGACGCCTACGATTGATGCTGACGAACTTCTTCCAGTTCGCGCTCGTCACCTTCACGTCGGTCCTGTTCATCGTGGACCCGATCGCGATCGTGCCGACGTACCTCGTGATCACGCAGGGACAGGACACCGCGCAGCGGCGCAACACGGCGGTGCGGGCGTGCATCGCCGCCGCGCTGCTGATGATCACCTTCGCGGCGGCGGGGCGCGCGATCTTCGGGCTGTTCGGCATCACGATGCCCGCCTTCCGGATCGCCGGTGGCCTCATCCTGTGGGTGGTGGCCATGGACATGCTCCACGGCAATCGCACGACGCAGGAGGGGGATCCGGAGATCGTGGAGGGCCGCGCGAAGGACGACGTGGCCATCACGCCGCTCGCGATGCCGATGCTCGCCGGTCCCGGGGCGATCTCCACGGTGATGGTGCTGAGCGGCCAGGCGAAGACCTCCGCCCAGAGCATCGCCGTCTACGGCTCCATCATCCTGGCGTGCCTGATCGCCTGGATCACGCTGCGCGTGGCCGAGACGCTCGTGCTGCGCATGGGGGCGACGGGCATCCGCGTGCTCACGCGCATCATGGGCCTGCTGCTCGCGGCGATCGCGGTGCAGTTCGTGATCACGGGCGTGCTGGAGGCGTGGCGGACGTAGTCGGGATCGTCGTGGCGTCAGGCTATCCGGGGTCGCGGTGGCGTCAGGTTCGGAACGGATGCAGCGGGTGTACCGGAAACTGCCGGATCAGGATTCGTCTGCCCTCAGGACTCGTGGTGACACGAGGCGGTAGAATTTCGGGTCGGGGCCATAGTGGAGCAGGAGTCCGACGTCGAGGGTCGTGGCTCGCAGGTAATTGACCAGTTGGCGCTTGTCGGTCGGGCCAAGCACAGCTCCCGCCCTCAGCTCCACGATGACCCGATCGTCGACGATCATGTCAGCGCGGAACAGGCCGACCCCGTGCTGCTTGTAGAAGACCCGCACCGGCATCTCGCATTGGGCCTGCATGCCGCGCGCTCGAAGCTCGATTGCCAGGGCATCTCGATACACGGATTCGAGGTAGCCATACCCAAGCTCGTTGTAGGTCTCGTAGAACGCAGCGATGATCGTTCGGGTGCGATCCCACTCGGGCATACCACTGAGATGATTCGGCAGTTCTCGGTGCATCCGGCAAATTCGCTCCGAACCTGACGCCACGAGCACCGTACCGTCTCCAGCCGCGGCAAATGAATACCGCTAGTGCCAACGCCGCCACGGTGGGATATTGGCGCGACCACATACCCCTTCATACGTGACGATGCGCCACTTCATCTACCTCTCCCTCCTGGCCACGCCAGCGCTGCTCTCGGCGCAGCAGGCTGCGCCGCTACCCGGCTACACCGCCGCGTCCTCGGCGGCCGAGCGCGCCCTGGAGGCGCAGGCGATCAGCCGGCCCGATGCGGCACGGGCACGCGAGCATTCCAGGATCCTGAGTGCGGAGACCCACGTCGCCGGCACGCCGGCCCAGGAGCGCACCCGCGACTACGTCATCGCGCAGATGA
>JAQBPZ010000268.1 GCA_028287225.1 Gemmatimonadota bacterium | reverse complement strand
GACCTGACGGCGCTCGCCCTGCCGGACGACGTCGTCGCCGGCGTGCGGTATCAGGCCGCGGTGGCGCTCTGCGCGCCGGGCGCCACGTACGGGCCCGCGACCGCGAGCCTGCACCAGACGGCGATGGACAGTGCCCACGCGAGCAGCCCGGTCACCAGCCCGGCCAGGGCATCCACCCCGTAGTGGAAGCCGCCGTACACCGTGCCGGCCACGAGGCCGGCGGTGAGCAGGGCCACCATCACGCCGAGGCCTCGCTGGTGCTGGAGCGCGCAGAGTGAGGCCACGACGGACGCCGCCACGTGCGACGACGGGAACGCCGTGCCCCGCGACGAGCCGGCCGCGAGCAGCCGCAGGACGAAGGAGCGCACGGGGCCCTCGGGCGCCATCGCCGGCCCAACGAGGTACCGCGGCCCGTCCACCGGGAAGAGCAGGTATGTCACGAAGCACAGGGCGTACACGAGCGCCAGGGCGAGCACCGTGCGCGCGTACGCCTCGCGTCGCCCGCGCAGGTACAGCGCCACCGGCGGCACGAGGACCAGCAGGTAGTACGATGCGTACGACAGGTGCAGCCACTCGCTGAGCGGCAGCCATGGGGCCCGCGTGGCCCACGTGGACGACGGGTCACCAGCGAACACGGCGTGCTCCCACGCGATCACGCTGGCGTCGGCATGCGCGCGGCCCACGCCAACGATGAGCCAGCGCAGCTCGATGTACAGGAACGGCCCCATCGCCAGCGGCATCCAGTCTCGCGCCCAGCGTGCGGTCGCGCCCGGCACCGTCACGCCGAGCGCGACGCCGAGCGCCAGCAGATGCAGTACGAGCGGCAGCCAGTCGCCCGCGCCGCGCGCGTAGGCGAGCATCGGCACCAGCGTGGCGGCGAGATATGCGCTCACCACGCTGCCGGCGAAGCGCAGCGCGCGCGAGACCTGCCGCTCGGGGTGGAGCACGGGCCCGTCGTGGGGCAGGGGGAGGGCGGCGGCGCGCATCGAGGCGCAGTATTACACTTGGCGCACCCCCAGCCAAGTGCACCCGTGCCCCTCAGGATCGTTCCCGCCACATCGCGCCGAGACGTGCGGCGCTTCGTGGACTTCGCGTACGCGCTGTACGACCGCGAGACCTACCCCAACTGGGTGGCGCCGCTGCGCGTGGCCGTGCACGACGCGCTGGACGCGCGAAAGAACCCCTTCTACCGCGAGGCCGACCGCGCCCTCTTCCTCGCCGAGCGTGACGGACGGGTGGTGGGGCGGATCGCGGCCATCGAGAACCGGGCGCACAACCGCTTCCACGGCGACCGCACGGGGTTCTGGGGGTTCTTCGAGTGCGCGAACGACCAGGTGGTGGCCGACGCGCTGTTCGCCGCCGCCGCGGACTGGCTCCGGGGGCGCGGGCTGGAGACGATGCGCGGCCCGATGAATCCGAGCACCAACTACGAGTGCGGGCTGCTCGTGCAGGGGTTCGAGAACCGGCCGAGCTTCATGACGGCCTGGAACCCTCCGTACTATGCCGCGCTGTGCGAGCATGCGGGGCTCGGACAGGCGAAGGACCTGCTGGGCTTCTGGTTCGAGGGGGAGCGGACGGACTACGCGCTGCCGGAGTTCGTGGCGCGGCAGGCGGAGCGGGCGCTCGCCGGGGGGCGACTCACCTTTCGCGACCTCGACCCGAGCCGGTTCGATGCCGAGGTGGCGGCGCTGTGGGAGATCTACAACGACGCCTGGGAGCGGAACTGGGGCTTCGTGCCGATGTCGGAGGGGGAGTTCCTGCACATGGCGAAGGACATGAAGCACCTGCTCGATCCGCGCTTCGCCTTCATGGCGGAGCTGGAGGGGGTGCCGGTGGGGTTCATGCTGGCGCTGCCGGACTACAACGAGGTGCTCGTGCGGAACCGCTCCGGCCGGCTGTTTCCGCTGGGGGTGCCGCTGCTGCTGTGGGGCAAGCGGCGGATCCGCGACTTCCGCGTCATGGCGCTGGGCGTCCGCGCCTCGGCGCGGTCGCGGAGCATCCTCGCCCTGTTCACGCACGAGATCATGCGGCGCGGCAAGCTCTACGGAAAGTGCGGCGCGGAGGCATCGTGGCTGCTGGAGGACAACCAGCTCATCGTGAAGCCGATGCGGGCCATGGGGGCGCGGGAGCGGATGCGGTGGCGGGTCTACGAGGGGGCGACCACCCGGAGGCCGTCGTGAGCATCGTCCCGATGCTCCGCGGAGCGCGCGGATGACCGCGAGGTGCGAGGGGTGCGCGGGGACAACGCTCGAGCCGCACCTGACCGCGACCGAGCGCATGCTCGGCCTGGGTGGGCGGTACGAGTACGACCGCTGTCGCGCGTGCGGGTGCGTGCAGCTGCGGGACGTACCCGCGGACATGTCCGCATTCTACGGCCCGGGCTACTACTCGCTGAGCGAGCCCGATCGCCCATCCACGCGTCGCCGGGCGTATCGGCGTCTGCGGGACGAGCTGCTGTTCGGCCGCCTGCGGGTGCTCGGCGGGCTGGCGACGCCGTTCCTGCGCGAGGAGATGGCCGAGCAGCGGGAATGGTTCCGGCGCGCCGGCGTGACGCGCCGGTCGCGGATCCTGGACGTCGGGTGCGGGGTGGGGCTGCTGCTCCGACGGCTGGTGGATGTGGGCTTCGCGTCGGCGAGCGGCGTCGACCCCTTCATCCGCGAGGATGTCCACTACCAGGGGCGCCTGCTGGTGCGGCGTGCCCCGCTCGAGGAGGTCTCCGGCCCCTTCGACCTCGTGATGCTGCACCATTCGCTGGAGCACATGGCAGGGCACCGCGAGACCCTCGCGACGGTGGCATCGCTGCTCGCGCCCGGCGGCCTTTGCCTGGTGCGCATCCCGATCACCGGGTCCTGGGCGTCGGGCGAGTATGGCGATCGATGGGTCCAGCTGGACGCGCCGCGCCATCTCGTGCTCCACTCCGAGGCGAGCCTGCGCCGGGTGGCGGAGGATGCCGGGCTGCGTGTCGAGGCGGTCGTGCACGACGCCAAGCGATTCAGTGTGGAGGGGAGCGAGCTCTACCGGCGCGACCTTCCCCTTGGCGCCCTCTCCGAGCATCGCCTGGCGGGCAGCGCGGGCCGGCGCCTCGAACGGCAGGCCCGCGCGCTGAACCGGGCGGGCCAGGGCGACCAGGCTGCCTTCTACCTTCGAAAGCCCTAGGGCGCGCCGCCTCTTGCCTCGGGGCGTGCAACTTGGGAAGTTCCGGGGCTGGGGCGGGGACGGCCGGCTGCGC
>JAQBPZ010000326.1 GCA_028287225.1 Gemmatimonadota bacterium | reverse complement strand
GCGCGACGCGAACGCCACGAGGCGCCCGGCCCGCTCGCGCTGCAGGATGCCGTCCACGATCATCTGCGACAGGGTGCGCGCCGCGCTCAGCTCGTCGAATGCCGGATCGGTGCGGCCGCGGAACAGCTCGCCCACAGGGCTGTTGCTGTTGTTGACCGGGCCGTTGTATCCGCTCGGACGTGGTCCGAGCAGCGAGAGGACCGTGTCGGGGATCGCCAGCTCGGCGGGCTCCAGCTCCGCGAGCAGTGCCGAGAGCGCCGCGCGCTGCGCCGGTCCGGGGACCGGGCGCGTGGCCGTCTGCTCGTCGCCGCGCAGCGTGTTGGCGTACGTCATCCCGCCGATCGTCTTGGAGACGCCGTTGAGCGCGAAGCGATGCCAGAAGTACAGCGGCGCGAGACGCTCCTGGAGCGTCGCGACCGGCTCGCCGACGCGGATGTTGCGCAGCCCGAAACGCCCGAGGGCCACGCGACGCACCGCGGTCTGGTGCTGGAGGAAGGCCATCGGGCTCTCGGCATCGTCCCACAGGGAGACGCGCGGATCGCTCGACGATTCCGGACGCGCATCCGCGTCGCTGAGGTAGAGATAGCCCTTGGCCAGCCCCTCGCGCACGATCGCCGCGAGCGAGTCGCGCTCGGAAGCCGGCGGGAAGATGCCGTAGCCCCAGCGGATGGCCCACACGTCGTAGTCGCCCGGTCCCCGCGCGTAGGCCTTCGAGATGTCCAGCTCCCCTGCGGGGGACAGTCGCACGCGCGGCGCGGGATAGTCCATCACCGACGCGCGCTCGTTGACGCTCGCGATGTAGTTGTGCGACAGGCCGAGCGTGTGCCCCACCTCGTGCGCGCTCACCTGGCGGACGCGCGCCAGGATGAATGCGGTGTCGGCGGCCGCCGCGTCGGCGCCCATCAGCGCCGCGTAGAGGTTGTAGTCGGTGCGCGCGCGGTGCGAGTCCATGCGCGCCATCCCCTTCAGGATCTCGCCGGTGCGCGGGTCGCCCAGCGATCCACCCACCGACCAGCCGCGCTCGTTGCGGTTCTCCCACTGCACCACGTTGTATCGCGCGTCCAGCGGATCGGCGCCGTCGGGCAGGAGCTCCACGCGGAACGCCCCGCGCAGCCCCGCGCGGTCGAACGCCTCGGTCCACCAGCGCACGCCGTCGAGCGTCGCCTGCCGCACCGGCGCGGGAATGCCGGGGTCCACGTAGTACACGATCGGGTTCTTGATCGGCGAGCGCGGGTCGTTCGGGTCGGTGCGCTCCAGCCGGTGGCGCCCGATCCAGCGCTGCTCCAGCCCCTGCTGGAGCGGCTGCCCGTAGTCCTTGAACGTGATGCCGAAGTAGCCGACGCGCGGATCGAGCTCGCGCGGGCGGAACGACGCATCGGGCAGCGGCAGCAGGGAGAGATGCTGGCGCAGCGTGAAGGCACGCCCGTCCGGCGCGATGCGGCCCATGATGCCGCCGGGCCGCCCCGTCGTGGTGAACGCGAGCGCGACGTCGATCTCGGTGTTGCCCGCGTAGCTCCGGGTGTGCTCGCGGTCGATGGCGGATCGGTCGCGTGCCACGGTGTAGGTGCCCTGATTGAGCCGTGCGAGGGTGCCTGCGACGTCGTTCCAGTCGCGGTACGCGACGTCGGTGAGATCTACGAGAGTACGGCCCCCTTCCTCCGCCACCACGGGCAGGCTGGCGACGGTGCTCGTCGGGAAGCTCTCGGCCACGCTGCGCTGGTGCGCCGCATCGTCCAGCGAGGTGCGGAAGGCCGTGTTCTCGAACACCATGAGCACGCGGTCGCCGTCACGGTCGAAGCGCACCACCTGGTCCGCGCCGCTCGCGCCGCGGTCCAGTCCCACCGGGTTGGAGCCGAAGCCGGTGGCCAGGCTCGTCCAGAACAGCGCGCGCGTGGTGCCGCGCGGCAGCTCGGCGAGCAGTCGCCCCTGCCGGTTGTCGAGGTAGAGGGGGATGAATCCATCGCGCCGCTCGAACCCCGCGGTGCGCGCGGCGATCGACGTCGCCGGCGCCGGAGCGGACGCCGGCGTGGGCGTGGGCGTGGGCGCCGCGGTGCTCTGGGCGAGCGCGACGACGGGTGCGAGGGTGAGGGCAGCGAGCGCTGCGTGGCGGGCAAACCGGACTGGCATCATCGAGTGGTGGAGGTGAGGGACTGAATGCTGGCAAGATTGTTGGGGATGCTCTGCTGCACCTACTGACCGGTCACGCCACGCAGGATTCCGTTGCGCAGCCGCACCGCCTTCGCGCTCGCACCGGGGATCTCCTGGATGCGGCCCGGCGCCGCCGCGAACGCCAGCGTGCCGTTCAGCGTCAGCGTCTGTCCATCGCGCTGCACGACGATCGGGAGCGCGCTGCCCGCTGGCCTGGTTGCGTACCGGGCGCGGAAGCTCAGGGGAAAGAGGTTGTCGTTCACCGCCACCTCGCCGATGCGCAGCAGGCGGTCGCCGGCCCGCACGCCGGCACGCGCGGCTGGCCCGTCCGGCGCCACCTCGCTCACCCGCACGACGCCGCTGGAATCCGCCATCGTCTGGATGCCGAGCCGAGGTGCGCTGTCCGTCGCGAAGCGCAGGCCGATCGTCGCGAGCGTCGCCGGCCAGGGATACGGGCTGCGCCCTTCGATGTACTGCTGGCGGAATTCGTCGAACGAGCGACCGTTCGCCGCGCGGCGCACCGCGCCCCACCAGTCCGCCGACGTGAAGCCGCGCCCGCGCTTGTACGTCGTCTCGTACAGCTCGCGCATCACGGTGTCGAGGGAATTCCGGTTGCCGCTCGCGTCGCGGATCGCGATGTCCAGCATCAGGCCGGCGAGCGAGCCCTTGGGGTAGTAGCTCTGCTCCGTGCCGTCGCGCGGGTGGACCCATGCGTTGAGCGAGGCATCCTCCAGCGAGAACGGCACGGTGCCCTCGATCTCGGCGATCTTCCCGGCGGTCAGCGCGTAGAAGCCGGCCATGTCCACCGCGCCACTCCGCACCTCGGCAAGGTCGGCGTAGTAGTCGGTGATCCCCTCGCTCACCCAGAGCCACCGGGTCGGCTGGCGGCGGTCGTAGCGGTACGGCACGAGGTCGGCGGGGCGCAGCCGCTTCACGTTCCAGGCGTGGAAGATCTCGTGCGCGTACAGCGACGGCTGGTAGTCGCTGCCGATCACCTGCGGCGCCACGATGTCCAGGTGGGAGTTGGCATGCTCCAGCCCACTGTAGCCCCCGGAGGCCGAGTCCACGACCTGCATCAGCGTATACGTCGGCCAGGGCACGTCACCGAACACGCTGGATTCCACCGGGATGATGCGCCGGAGCTGCTCCCACGCATCGGCGCGCGTCTCGCGCGCCACGCTGCCGGCCGGGTACGTCGCGTAGCGCACCACCGTGCCCGCGATGACCGCGCTGTCCAGGTCGAACGCGCCGATCATGAACGGCATGTCCACGAGCTCGTGATAGCTGGGTGCGCGATACGTGCGGCCGCTGCCGGTCCACGTCATGCCGGTGACGACGCGATGCGCGGGGTCCGCGACGACGGTGACCGTGGCGGGAAACTCCAGCGAGCGCCCCTCCGGATACATGAAGGTGCTGGTGCCGTTGAAGAAGGCCAGGTCCGCCCGGGTCCACGTGGCGCCGTTGTCGGCCGCCTGCGGCACGATCACGTCGAAGGCGGTCGTGATGGTGCCGGCCGAGGTGGGCCGCACGCGCCAGGTGTCGAAGTCGACCTTCTCCCAGTGGAGCGCGGCGCCGCGCTGGGCGGCCTCGAACCCGGCGACGGCGCGCGCGAAGTCCCCGTTCTCGTAGGCACCCGGCGTCCACATGGGCAGCGACAGCAGCACCGGTGCCGCGCCCGACACGTCGAAGGTGGTGGTCACGTGGAGCCGCCGCGAGGTCATCGCGGCGCGGTCCGCGCGCACCTCGTAGCGGATGTTGGTGACCGGGGCGGACACGAGGCTGTCGGCCGGCTGCTGCGCGGCCAGCGGGACACCGACGATGGTCGCGAGCAGGTACGCCGCGAGGGTGATGTGGCGTGACATGGCGGGGATGGTGTGTGAGTCGGGCGGCCGGCGGCGTCTCCTGATGGGCCGCACGAAATCCCGTCGGCCAACCCTTCATGATCTACGACGAGGAGCATCCATGCGAAAGCGCTTCCGTAATCTCCGGACCGGCCGGCTGTCCGTGGCCCTCTGCGCCATCGTCCTCGCCGCATGCGGCACCGGCGCGGGCACCCCCCTGGCCGACAGCGCGGCCACCGGCGACGCGGCGACGCGACCGGAGCGCCGTGGGCTCGTCCGGCCCATGGCCGCCCCGGCCGCCGCCGAAGCCGCGCCGAGGCGTTCGGCGTGGCGTGGGCACCCGAAACTGCGGACAAGTGACCATGGCGTGTTCAGGGGGTCTTGACTCGGTAGTTTTCCGCCAGCATCTGTGGCTACCCCTCGGTGACCGGAGCTCGTCCGGACCCGCAACTCCCACCTCCCCCCGCAGCACACCCCCTCATGACGTTCTTTCGCGCCATCCCGCTCGTCGCGGCTCTCGTCACGTCGCTCGCTCTGACTCGAAACGTCGACGCGCAGTCCGTCGGCACGATCCGCGGCACCGTCACCGACTCGGCCTCCGGCCGCGGCATCGCCAGCGCGCGCGTCGTTGTGGTGGGCACCACCCGTGGCGCGGCCACCGACGACCAGGGGCGGTACACCCTTCCCGGCGTGCCGGCGGGCCGCACGACGATCAGCGTGCAGCGCATCGGGTTCGCCTCCGCCGAGCGGAGCACGAGCGTGATCGCCGGCCAGGTCGTCACGCTCGACGTGTCCCTCCGCGCCGTGACCGTGATGCTCGACCAGGTCGTCACCGTCGGCTACGGCACCACGAGCCGTCAGAACGTCACGAGCGCCATCGCGTCCGTCGACAGCAGCACGTTCAGGAACACCCCGGTCGCGGCCATCGACAATGCCATCCAGGGCAAGATTGCCGGCGTGCAGGTGATCCAGAATTCCGGCGAGCCCGGTGGCGGCGTGTCGCTGCGCGTGCGCGGACCGGCGTCGCTCAATGCGGGCAACCAGCCGCTCTACGTGGTCGACGGAGTGCCCGTGCTCCAGGACAACTTCGAGCAGCTCACCAGCACGAGCGGCCAGCGCCAGAATCCGATGTCCGCCCTCAACCCGAACGACGTCGAGCGCATCGACGTCCTGAAGGATGCGGCGGCGACGGCGATCTACGGGTCACGCGGCTCCAATGGTGTCGTCCTGATCACGACCAAGCGCGGAACCGCCGGGAGCCGCATGAAGTTCGGTCTCAGCACGTATGCCGGCTCGCAGACGGCCGAGAAGAAGATCGAGCTGATGAACTCGAAGCAGTATGTCGAGGTGATGAACGAGAACCGTGTCAATCGCGGGCTCACGCCGCGCTACACGCCAGGTGTCACCGACACCGTGAGCGTCGATTGGCAGGATGCCATCTTCCGCAGCGCCGGCATCAGCGACGTGCAGCTGTCCGCGAACGGTGGAACCGACCGGATTCGTGCCTTTCTCTCCGGCTCGAGCTTCGACCAGAAGGGCATCGTGCTCGGCTCGGGCTACAAGCGTCAGTCGGGGCGCCTCAATCTCGACGCGAGCGCCACGGACAAGCTGAGCCTCAGCAGCTCGGTGAACCTGACCCGCGAACGGAACAACCGCGTTCCCGGCGACCTGAACGTCGACGGCGTGGTCACCAATGCGCTTGCCGAGCAGCCGTTCAATCCGGTGTTCGGCACCAGCTTCGGCTTCGGTGGCCTGAACGAAGGCGTGCTGTATTCCAATCCGGTCGCGACGGCGACCTTCAGCTCGCTCACCAACACGACGCTGCGCGGGCTCGGCAATCTGGAGGCACGTTACGCCTTCACCGACCGGCTCACGCTCACGGGCCGCGCCGGCGCCGACATCTACGGTCTGGACGAGCTGCGGTGGCGCTCCCCCAAGGTGGACCAGGCAGCGGGTGCCGCTGTCGGGGGCCAGGGCTCCACCGGACACACGACCGCGACGCGGTACCTGATGGAGTCGTTCGGCAACTATGCCGCGATCCAGGGTGACCGCCACAACCTCGGCCTCACGCTGGGCACCAGCGCCGAGTACAACAGCTCGAACTGGAACTTCCTCACGGGCAACACCTTCCCGAGCGGCTTCGAGACCTACGTCGGCTCGGCGGCCTCCATCAGCGACTACGCGGGTTCGGCGACGAGCAACAACCTCGTGTCGTTCTTCACGCGGGCGAACTACTCGTTCGCGGATCGCTACCAGCTTGCGGCGAGCCTTCGCACCGACGGCTCGTCACGCTTCGGTGCCTCGAACCGCTTCGGCTTCTTCCCGGCGCTCTCCGCCGCCTGGACGGTGACGAACGAGGGGTTCGCCAGCCCGCTGGCACGCCACGCCGCGCTCAAGCTCCGCGCCAGCGTCGGCACGACCGGCAACCAGGGCATCGGTGACTTCGCGAGCCGCACCCTCGTGGGCACGACGTCGTACAACGGCGCCTCGGGACTCATCGGTTCGCAGTTCGGCAATCCGGACCTCAAGTGGGAGGAGACGCGCGAGGTCGACCTCGGCGCCGACCTGACCGTGCTGAACGGCCGCGTCGGCATCATCGCCGACTACTACGCCCGCAACACGTCCAACCTGCTCGTGCAGCGCCCGGTCCCGTCGACGAGCGGCTACAGCACGATCTGGGGCAACGTCGGCAGCATCCGGAACAAGGGTGTCGACCTCGGTCTGCACACCGTCAATGTCGACGGCGACAAGGGACCCTTCGGCTGGACGTCGGACTTCAACGTCACCTGGAACCGCAACACGGTGACGGAGCTCTACGGCGGACTGCCGATCACGGCCACGACCAGCGGCCGCGTCACGTCGGTCGCCGCCGTCGGCCAGCCCCTCGGCACCTTCTATCTCTTCAAGTTCAGCCGGGTGGATCCCGCCAACGGCAATCCGCTCTACCTGAACGCGGCCGGTCAGGAGGTGCTCTCGACCGCCCTCGTCTCGGCGGATCTCGCCTTCGTCGGCAATCCGCAGCCGAACTACTACGGCGGCTTCACCAACACCGTCACGATGGGCGCGTTCGACCTGCGTGGCTTCCTGCAGTTCAGCCAGGGTGGCAAGGTGCTCAACCAGATGCGCATCTTCATGGATGACGGCGGCGCGGTGAGCGACAACAAGCTGGCCTCGGTCTACGGGCGCTGGCAGAAGGCGGGCGACATCACCACCGTGCCGAAGATGGGCAGCACCGGCGCGAGCCTCTCGAACTCCAGCCGCTTCGTGGAGGACGGCTCGTTCGTCCGGCTCGGCGAGATCACGCTCGGCTACAAGGTGCCCGCGGGCCTCCTGCGGACGGCTCGCTTCGACAACGCACGGATCTATGTGTCGGGCCGCAACCTGAAGACCTGGACCGACTACACGGGCTACAACCCGGACGTGAACAGCAACGCGTCGTCCAACGTCGTGCAGGGTGTCGACTACTACTCCTATCCGCTCGCGCGCACCGTCACCGTCGGCATCAATGCCGGCTGGTAACCGCGTGTCCCCACAGTCTCCGAGACCTCAGATGCTCATGAAGAAGCGATATATCCTTCCCGCGCTGCTGCTGCTGGCGTCCGCGGGGTGCGAGAGCGCACTGCAGACCGAGCCGGTGACGTCGATTCCCGGCGAGAAGCAGATCGTCGACGCGAACACGGCGCGCGCCTCCCTGGTCGGTGCGTATGCCGCGCTCCAGAGCCCGAGCTACTACGGCCTCGACATCCAGCTGATGGGCGACCTTCCGGCCGACAATGCCACCTGGGCCGGCACCTTCCAGTATCTCGACGAGATCGGCCGGAACGTGATCAAGGCCGACAACACCGAGGTCACGGCGCTCTGGACACAGATCTACCGCCAGGTCGCCCGCACCAACGTCATCCTCGATCAGGTGCCGAAGGTCGCGTCGATCTCGCCGGCGCTGCGCGACAGCATCATGGGCCAGGCGTACTTCATGCGCGCGCTGGACTATCACAACCTCGTGAAGTTCTGGGGTGGGGTCCCGATGCCGCTCGTTCCCGCCGCCGACCCGAACGAGGCGCGAGCCTACACGCGCGCCACGGTGCCCGAGGTCTACGCCCAGATCCTCTCCGACCTGAACAAGGCGCAGTCGCTGGTGGTCGCTTCGACGAACACGCGGACGGTGAACCCGATGGCGATCCGCGCCATCCGCGCGCGTGTGCTGTTCTACAAGGCGAGCTCGCCGGGCAACACCACGGCAGCCGCCGACTACGCCGCGGCGCTGACGGAGGCGGAGGCGGTGCTGGCGGGCCGCGACGCGCTCACCGAGGCGTACCCCAACCTCTTCTCGGCCACCGGGGCGAACACCACCGAGGACATCTTCCGCATCATCTACTTCGGGTCGGTGGAAACGAGCAGCCTGGGGAACTACTACCTGAGCTCGGGCCGGCACGAGCTGACGCCGACCGCCGAGCTCAACGCGGCGTACTCCGCTGGTGACGCGCGCAAGACGTGGAACATCAGGACGACCGGCGTCGCCATCCGCCCGCTGGAGGGCGCGAAGTACCGCACGCGTCCCAGCACGGAGCACGTGCACGTCATCCGGCTGGCCGAGGTGATGCTGATCAAGGCCGAGGTCCTCGCGCGCCAGAACAACCTGGGGGGCGCGGTGGCGGAGTACAACAAGGTCCGCGTGCGGGCCGGCCTCGCGCCGCACGTGCTCAACGTGGACGTGACGACACAGGCCGACGTGATCCTCGCGATCGAGAAGGAGCGGCGGCTCGAGCTGTTCGCCGAAGGCGACCGCTGGCCCGACCTCGTCCGCCTCGGCCGCGCCACCGCGGTCAAGTCGCTCGCGAAGCCGGGTTTCGTCCTCCTCCCGATTCCCCTGCGAGAGGTGAACACGACCAACCCGTCGCTGCCGCAGAACCCGGACTATTGATCGGCTGGTAAGGAATGCATGAAGACGGGCCGGCATCCGTTCGCGGATGCCGGCCCGTTCTCGTTCAGGAAGGAAAGTCACTGATCCGCGGACTACGATCCCGGACCGTGCTTCCCTGGTCCGCCGAAGCTATCGCGGGTCCAGCACCCGTCCCGCGTCCAGGTTGTCCCAGTGCAGGATGGTGTTGAACACCAGGCCGTAGCTGCCGATGGTGGAGCCCCGCCAGATCGGGTTGTTCGCGAAGAGCACCACGTGCCCCTTCTCCATCGGCACGTCCACGACCACTGGCCGCTGCGCGATGTCGCTGCCCCCCTCCAGCAGACCCGACGCGAGCAGCCCCCGCTGGTCGGCGAAGCGCAGCGCGACGCGCGGCCGGCTGGCCGGCGGAATCACGTTGAGTGGGTTGCGCAGCTGGTCCGGGGTCACCGCCGCCGCCTGCCAGGGCTGCACCGTCACCGTGGGGAGCGCCGCGTTGCTCGAGTCGAGCGGAGCACGGCCCTGCACCACGTCGGGATCGTCCGCCGAGCCGCGGCCGGTCGGCCGGTCGGTGTTCGCGCCGAACCGGTTGCCGCGCCCGCCGCGCGCGTTGCTCAGCGTGAAGGTCTCGCCCCCGTCACTGTACACCGCGAGGTGCTCGGGCATCCCGTACACGATCGGGCTCGTGCCGTCCACCACGGTGGTGCGCAGCAGGCTGCCGACCACCCGGCTGCGCGGTGATCCGTTGTACGTCACGCCCGGCGCGAATCCGTAGCCCGTCATGAACTCCGCCGTGCCCACCACGCCCACCAGCACCCCGCCACGCGCCACGAACCGCTGCAGCTTCTCCACGCCGGCGTACCCGAGGCCCGGCCGGATGTCATCGGTCTGCGCCATCGTGCCGAAGTTCGGCGTGAGCGGCGTGTTCTTCCACGGCATCGGGTTGCGCCACTTCGGAAGTCCCTCCACGATCGCCTGCCCGTTGCCGCCCGCCGGCGGAAAGAGGATCACGTCGTACTTCGCGTTCAGGTCGGTGGACGCGGCCACGTCCTGGGTGCTGATGTAGTCGAACGGGATGGAGAGCGCGTCGAACGCGTAGCGCCACCACCCTTCCGTCTGGGTGCTGAGCCAGGTGTGCATGATCGCGACGCGTGCCGCGCGCACGGGATGCGTCTTCACGGACGGTGCGGCGTCCACGGCGTACGCGGACACCCCGAGCTCGCGCGTGGCGCGATCCAGGTCGCCCGTGCTCACCCTGCGCACGATGAACGAGCCGCGCGCGAAGTGGCGGCCCGCGGCGTCGAACGGCTCCTCGGCCGCCACGATGTCGGCTCCGCGGAGCCGGTAGCGCAGCGTGGTGAGCGCGTTGTCGGCGTTCTGGTTGATCAGGAACGTCGTGCCCGTGCCGGCCACCCCGCCCGGCGCCCGGATCTCCCCCGTGACGCGCTCCATCGGCGTCGACAGCACCGCCTGGTCCACGACGCGCAGCGCGCCGGTGGCGAAGCCCTCGGGGAACGACCACCCGGTGTCGTCGTACGGCGTCTTCTGCGGGTCGCCCGGGCTCCAGTACTGGCGGTCCAGGAGGGCGTCCGCGATGCGCGAGTACGGCTGGTCCATGCGGATGATGTAGCTGCCGGCGGGGAACGTCCGCGTTTCGGCGGCGCCGGACGACGGCCGCGTGGTGGCCGAGTCCTGTGCGCGGGATGCTGCGCTGCGTGCCGGCGTGGTGACGGTGAAGGCCGCCGTGGCGCGCGAGATCTCCACGTGCTGCTTCTGGAGGATGCGGAGCAGCTCCGCCTGCGCACCCGGCCGCGGGTCGTTCGCGCTCAGCACGTACGCGGCCGGTCCCTCGCTCGCGGGCTTCTGCACCGACCGCTTGCTCTTCTCGTAGAAGTTCTGCAGGAACAGCCGGCGGTTCTGGGCGAAGTAGTTGAGCGAGACGAGGAGCCCGGTCTGCTCGTAGTTGTTGTTGTTGCGGAGCGACCACTGCACGCGCGGCAGCGGCGGGTTCTGGCGGTACCACGTGCGCTGCGTCTCCGTGGGCGAGAGGCTGCGCTCCACCGTCTCCGCCGTGCCGCCGTTCCCGAACGTCTCGTAGAGCCGGCTGATGCCGTTGTGCGTGGCCGCCATGAACATCAGGTAGCCGGGCGACCAGGTGTCGAACTGCCCGTGCGCGTACACGCCGGGCATGCCCATGCGCGTCAGCTCCTGCACGTTGTGCCAGCCGAGCATCTGCCACTCGTTGGTGAGCAGGGGATCGATCCAGGCGTTGTACGGGCCGTCACCGATCGTGTTGTCGTACAGGTACGGATACGACTCGTGAAGGTCGTGCAGGACCATCGCCTTGTGGTCGACGTACGCGTTCAGCACGTTCTGCGACAGCTTCAGGGTGAGCCCCATTGCGTCGCGGTTGTTGTCGTGCGCCACGTACTTGCCCCAGTACAGCAGGTTGGGGTACGTCTCCCCCGGGTGGGCCATGTGCCACTTGAACAGGTCCACCATCCGGTCGCGGCCGTCCACCTCCACGATGGGCGTGATGAGCGTGATCAGGTTGTCACGGATGTGCTTCACGTACGGGCTCTCGTCCACCGCCAGCCGGTAGGCGAGCTCCATCAGCGCCGTCGGCGCGCCGGACTCGGTGGAGTGGATGGTGCCGGTGATGTAGTACACCGGCGTGACGTCCGCCGCGATGCGTGCCGCCTCCGCGTCGTCCATGTTGATGGAGCGCGGGTCGGCCAGCTTCGCCAGCTTCGCCCGGTTGGCGTCGAGACTGCGGATCAGCGAGTCCGACGCGATCGCGACGGCCAGCATCTCGCGCCCTTCCTCGGTCGTGCCGATGGAGAACACCTTTACGCGCGGGCTCGCCTTCTCGAGCAGCCGCATGTAGGCGTACACTTCCTTGGAGTACGGCAGGTTGTTCCGCGCGCCGGCGACGTCGCCGAGCACGGCCATCGGGGTGGGAACGGTCGAGGATGCGGGGAGATAGTCGACGAGCGGCGAGAGGAAGAACTTCTCGGTCGTGTACTGGCGGATCTTCCGCGTGTACGCCTCGTCGATCGGCTGGGTGGGGCTGCGGCCCGGCCGGTTCGCGGGGTCGAGCCCCGCCTGCGCCGCCGCCGGACGCGCGGACGCGAGGAGGGCAAGCGCGAGGGAGGCGCGCGCGATCGCATTCGTATGCTGCCTGACGTGCTGCAGGATCTGACGCATGGACCTCGAGGATGGCGTTTTCGAGAAGGTCCGACCAAGCTTCCCCGCTTGCTCAGACAGCGTCAAGTCCTACCGCATCCCTTCCCCCCGACATGAAATCGCTTCCAGGCTCCCTCCGCTCGCCGTCGCTCGCCCGACACGCGGCCCGCGCGCTTTTTGCCGTCGCACTGCTCGGCGGCTGCGCGTCGCTGCCCGCGTCGTCCGCTGCCACCACCTCCGCCGGTGCGGCCAGCACCGCGGCGCAGGCCGGCCGCGGCACGCTGTACATCGTGGGAGGCGGCCCGCAGTCGCCCGCGATGGTGCAGGAGTTCGTGAACCTCGCCGGCGGGGCGGGGCGCGCGCGGATCGTGGTGTTCGCCATGGCGAGCGCCGACGGACTGACGGGCGGCGAGGCGAAGGCCGCGGACCTGCGCGCGCTCGGCGCCACGGCCAGGAACGTCTGGATCACGCGGGAGCAGGCGGGCTCGGACTCGGTGGCGCGGCTGCTCGACGGCGCCACGGGGGTCTGGTTCGGCGGCGGTGACCAGAACCGCCTCGCGGACGTGCTGCTCGGGACGGCGACCGGGCGCGCCATCCATTCGCGGTACGCGGCCGGCGCGGTGATCGGCGGCACATCGGCCGGCGCGGCGGTGATGTCGGCCGTGATGCTCACCGGGAACGAGCGCCATCCCGGCGGTGACCGGCCGGTGGCCGACAGCAGCGGCGCGTACATGACGATCGCGCGGGACAACGTGATCACGGCCGAGGGCTTCGGCCTGATCGGGGATGCGATCATCGACCAGCACTTCCTCCGCCGGAAGCGTCACAACCGTCTCATCAGCCTGGTGCTGGAGCGCGCGCCCCACCTGGGCGTGGGCATCGACGAGTCCACGGCCCTCGTGGTGGAGCCGGACGGCCGATGGCGGATCGCCGGCGCCAGCGCGGCCGTGGTCTACGATGCGCGCTCGGCGACCACCACGCCGGCGGGCACGACCCTGGGCGCCTCGGGCATCACGATGCACGTCCTGCCCGCCGGCTCGCGGTTCGACGTCCGGACGGGCCGGGCGACGCTGCCGGCGGTGCGGTAGGGATCAGTTCGGGATTCGGGAGTAGGGATCAGGAACTGCGCGCGCCGCTCGAGCTGTCGACCTGCGTGTCGGCGCCTGGCGTCCCGGGCGGCTGTCATCCCGCAGGAGGGAGCGCAGCGACCGCGTGTCGGGACATCCTCTCCCGTGCCTGGGGC
>JAQBPZ010000158.1 GCA_028287225.1 Gemmatimonadota bacterium | reverse complement strand
GACGAGCGGCAGCAGCAGCACCCACTGCCGCGCCGCGCCGCGCACCGCGGCACGCCACTCCATCGGCTCGGGCGTCGGCCGCCTGACGAGCAGCGCCGCCAGGACACCGGCGAAGAGCACCGCGGAGAGCAGCCCACCGTGCAGGAGGTTGAGCAGCAGCGCGGCACCGCTGCCCGCCACCCCGAGCCAGTACGCGCCGTTCGGCAGCCACTGCCGCAGCGCGTGGCGCCAGAGGTACAGGGCCACGAGCATGCCGTACAGCAGCACGCCGGGCTCCTTGGAGAACACCAGCATCAGGCCGGAGGCGACCACGAGCCATCGCCGCCCCTCGAGCGTGGCGGCGAGTGCGCAGAGCGTGAACACCAGCATGCCGAAATCGAGGCCCGGCTGCACCGCGGAGGCCAGCACGATGGGATGCACGAGAAAGGCACCCACCACGAGCGCGCGGCCCACCGCATGCCCGGACGGGAGCACCGCGCTGGAGATCCGGTACAGCGCGAAGGCGGCGAGTGCCAGGAGCGCACCATTCATCGCGAGCATCGGCGCCGGTGACGCGGGGCTGAGCCACTGCGCGAGCGCCAGCAGGGCCACGTAGGCGTGCGAGATGTGCTCGGCGCATCGCAGTCCGCCGAGGTTGCCCAGGTTGCGCGAAGCGTCGATCACGCAGTCGGCGTAGATGCGTCCATCCCACATCGGGATGTAGCCGCGGCGCGTCCAGAGCATCGCGGCCCCGGCCAGCGCCGCCACGGCGATCACGAGCAGGGCGGGCAGGCGCTGTCCGTCGGCGGCCGGTTGGGCCGCGGCGGTCGGGCGGGATGGCGACGCCGGCTCGGCGTCGGGCGGTCGAAGCTGCGTCGTCACGGCGCGGTTCCGGGGTGATATCGGTCGATCATCGTCCGCTCCTCGTCGAAGAGGAACGGTGCGCGTTTCGGCGCGGCGCGCAGGAAGGCCAGGTTGCGCGCGTCTCCGCGGTCGGGCACGATCCACACCGAGGCACGCTCCCAGTCCGGGCTGTTGGTGATCAGGCTCAGGTGCGGCGAGTGCCACGAGGCATGGCGCACGAAGAGCACCGCCGGTCCCGGGATGCGCGCCACCGCCGCGTCGAAGCGGTCCTGATACAGCGCGCTCGCGAGGTGGCCGGCGCGATACGCGCGCAGCTCGGGACGCACGAGGAACGCCGCGCAGAGGACGCAGGCCGCCGCGAGGCTCGCCGTCGGTGGCAGTGGCCCGCGCCACCGGGTGGCGCCGTCGCGTGGCCGCCGGGCGACGACGCGCAGGATCTGCGCAAGGCCGGCGACGCTGAGGAACACCAGCACCACGCCGACCTCCATGTAGTAGATCGTCCAGTACGCCCAGGTCGGGTGCGCGAGGTAGCCGAGCAGCGCGACGACGACCGTCGCGACTCCCACCCACACCGCGGACGGCGCGAGCGCCAGGCCGACCAGCGCGAGGAGCCCCGAGAGGAGGGGCGCGTGCCAGGTGGCGCGGGCGAAATAGTGCGCGCGCTCCACCGCGATCTCCGGCAGCCGTGCCAGCGTGTGGTTCCGCTCCTCGGCGATCAGGCTCGGCGCGATGGTCAGCAGGTCGGGCGGCAGCTCCCGACGGGGCTGTGCGGTGTCGACGCCGAAGTGCGGGTGGTCGTACGGCATGTAGTCGCGCGTGTACTGCGTCACCGGCCACAGGCGCGCGTCGCCCGTGGTACGCCAGCTCCACAGCGGAATGATGGCGACGATCGCCGTGCCAACGGCCACCGCCAGCGCGAGGTCTCGCCAGCGGCGATCGCGGACCACGTCGCGCAGCACCACCACGCCGATCGGGAGCGCGAAGAGAGCGGCGCTGAACGGGCGCGAGATGGCGATCCACCCCAGCGCGAGGGCCAGGAGGACGATCCATCGCCGGCCCTTCTCCTGGTGCCAGCGCAGCAGGGCGTACCAGCTCACGAGCAGCAGCGCGGCGGTCGTCGTCTCGGAGAACCAGCTCGCGGCCCAGTTGAGCGAGTCCCCGTGCAGGAGCAGGATGCTGGTGCCCAGCGCGACGGTGCCGTTGGAGAGGCGACGGGCGAGCGCGAAGACCATGGCCCCGCGCAGCGCGGCCAGGGCGATGACGACGAGCACCGGAGCGCCGAACAGCTCGCCGAGGGCGAGGAGCAGCGAGTGGCCGGGCGGATACTTCGCGGCGATCGCCGGGCTGACCAGCACGTGCGGCTGGGCAAAGAAATCGGCCATCGGTGGCGCGGGCGCCGTCCAGCGCCCCTCGGCGAAGAGGCGTGCCTGGAGGACGTAGGCGATCTCGTCGTGCAGCACGGCGCGCGGGTGCACGG
Source organism: Gemmatimonadota bacterium (assembly GCA_028287225.1). GTDB lineage: Bacteria > Gemmatimonadota > Gemmatimonadetes > Gemmatimonadales > Gemmatimonadaceae > AG11. The sequence goes on along the minus strand of JAQBPZ010000158.1, from coordinate 11,935 downwards.
CGCCCCACGACCACCAGACCACCGCCGCCCACACCAGGCCGACCACGACCGGCGTCCAGCGCCGGGCCAGCACGCCCTCTATCGCGCGTGCGGCGCCATCAGTCCTGCCGCGCTCCAGCCACGCCAGGAGCACGGCCACGAGCACGATCGCGAGAAGCAGCACCGGTCAGGCGCTCTTCTCTTCGTGATAGACTTCCTCGAGGTTCACGTCCCAGAGGTTCCGCTGGTCGGTCCGCCCCTCGATGATGTTGTCGACCGCCATCATCGCGGTGAGCATGCTGTGGTCCTGGTTGTTGTAGCGATGCATGCCGTTGCGGCCCACGAGGAACAGGTTCGTGAACCGCGCCGCCCAGTCCTGCACCACGCCGAGCCGGTCGTAGGTCCCGAAGTAGGCGGGGTAGGCCTTGGGCATGCGCAGCACGCAGCCGTCCAGGACGTCCTCGCCCTTGATGAAGCCGATGCGCTCCAGCTCGAGGGTGCCGAGCTTCACGAGGTTCTCGTCGGGCATCTTCCAGAGCACGTCGTCCTGGTTCACGAAGTACTCCAGCCCGATCCACACGGTGTTCGCGCGGTCGGCCACCATGTAGGGGCTCCAGTTGTTGAACACCTGGATGCGGCCCACCTGCACCCCGCCGTCCTGCACGTAGATCCAGTTGTCCTGCACCATGGGAGCGGGCGCGTGGCCCTTGACCTCCACGTGCAGCTTGCGCATGAGCAGCCCGACGGTGAGGAAGTCGCGGTACTGGAGCCCGTCGGCCACCTCGCGCACCTCCGCCGGCGGCGTGGGCGACGTCTGCTTCACGAGCTCCTTCACCGGCATGGTGGAGAAGAAGTAGTCGCAGGCCACGCGCGAGCGCCGGCCGGCCTCGTCCTCGACTTCCACGTGCGTCACGGCGTCGTTCTCGGTGAACACCCCGACCACTCGGTGGCCGAAGCGGATCTCGCCGCCGGCCTTCGTCACCTGGTCGGCGACCGTCTCCCACATCTGTCCCGGCCCGTACTTCGGATAGAAGAACCGCGTGATGAGGCTCGTCTCGCGCTCCTCCTGCGCCTTCTGGAAGTCGGTGGAGAGGAGGTCCTTCACGGCGTGCACGACCGCGCGCTTGAGGCTGAGCCCCTTCACGCGCTGCGCACCCCAGTCGGCGCGGATCTCGCTGCACTTCACGCCCCACACCTTCTCGGTGTAGTCGCGGAAGAAGGTCTCGTAGAGCCGGCGCCCGAAGCGGTTGACGAAGAACGCGTCGAGAAAGGTCTCGTCCTTGAGGGGCATCAGCTGCGCCTTGCAGTAGCTCACGCCGATGAGGGCGGTGTTGATGAGCCCGAGGCGTCGCGCCACCGTGAAGGTGATGCCGATGGGGTAGGGAAAGAAGTGCCGCTTGTAGTAGATGCGCGAGAGGCGGGGACGATGCAGCATGACCTCGTCCTCGCGCTCCGGGTCGGGCGCCACGCGGGTCTCCTCACGCGTGCGTGCGCCCACCAGGGTCGCCGTGCCGCCCTCGCCGCCATCCATGCCCGGCACGTCGCCGGGCACGTCCGGCAGGATGCGCCGCACGATGGATTCGGCCACGTAGTCGATGGCGTGGTCGGATTCCGCGGTGTCGGACGCGGGGGCGCCCTGGCGGGGCAGGAAGGAGAACCACCAGCTCATCACGCGCTCGCTCTTGGAGAAGAAGCGATGCCCGCCGATGTCGATCCGGTTGCCCTTGTAGTTGAACGTCTGCGCGATGCCGCCGATCGCGTGCGTGCGCTCGAAGATGAGCGGCTGCACGTCGGTGCGGGTGAGCAGCTCGTAGGCCGCCGTCAGGCCGGCAGGTCCCGCGCCGGCGATGACGGCGATTGGGCGGTGTGACATAATGCGATATCCCGGTCTGGTGGTGACTCCTGCCGAGTAGACGGCCGGTCGGGGCCCGGAGCAACAACCGACGGGGTGGCGCGCGGCCGGCGCGTCAGGGTGCCAGCGCGGGATCGTAGCGGAAGATCTGATCCTGCTCCTCGTCGAAGATCCAGGTCTTCCGCTCGGGCGCCGTGGCCATGAGCCGCGCATTCTCCGCCGCCCCGCGATCGGTGACGACCCAGAGCCGCTCCGCGGCGGGATCCACCAGGTTCTCCACGAACGAGATGTTGTTGTCGTGCAGCAGGCGGTAGTGCACGAAGAGGATCGCGGGGCCGGGCGGGATGGCGGCGCGCACGGCCTCGAACTTCCGCAGCGGCGCGCGATGGCGCAGGTCGAGGCTCCGGAGCAGCCGCAGCTCCGCCAGCCCGGGGAGCAGGAAGAGGCCTGCGCCGGCGGCCAGCGGCAGCGACCAGCGCGCGGATCGCCACGAGAACGTCGCGGCGGGCAGCGCGCCGCGTGGACGGCCGAGCTGCGCCGCCGCCCACGCGAGGCCAGCGGCGGTGAGCCATGCGAACGTCGGCGCGGTCTCGTAATAGTAGAGGGTCCAGCCGGCGGGCGTCGCGAAGACCAGGTACAGCGCGAGCAGCACGATCCCGCTCGCCACGGCGAATGCCGTCGCGGGCACCAGCGTGGCCAGGCCGAGGATCGCGAACGCCATGAGCAGGCCCCGCGACGTCACCCAGAACGACTCCGCCAGCTTCCAGGCGCGCCGCGCGAACAGCGCGGGCAGGCGCGAGGGCACGTGGTCCACGTGCAGGCTGCCGTACGCGTTGTTGAGGTGCTGGAGGTTGGGTGTCACCGCGAGCAGCGGCGGCGTGGTGTCGTGCGTGAAGCCCGGCACGTCGTACGGCATGTACTGCCGCGTGTAGAGCAGCAGCGGCGTGGTGCGCCAGCTTCCCGTGGTGCGCGCGCTCCAGAGCGGGATGATCGCCAGGACGGCGGCGCCCGCCGCGAGCGCGACGACGAGCGTGCGCCAGTGGCGGCCCTGCCACACGTCACGCAGCACCACGATCGCGATCGGGATGGCATACGCCACGCCGGTGAGCGGGCGCGTCACGAAGCACCACCCCGTGCACAGCGCGACGGCCACGAGCCACCGCGTGTCGCCGCGCTCGCGCCAGCGGAGCAGCGCGTACCAGCCCGCGAGCCAGCAGACGGTCGTGGTGGACTCCGAGTAGTACGCCGCGCCGAAGTACAGCACCATCGGCATGGTGAGCCAGATGACCCACGCGAGCACCGCGACGGCGGGGCTCGACACCCGGCGCGCGAGCACCACGAGCAGCACCGCGGCGATGCCGGCCAGGACGAGCGGCATGAGGGCGGTCCAGCCGAGCAGCGCGCCGATCGTGAGGACCAGCGCGTGTCCGGGAAAGTACTTGCCCGCCAGCGCGGGCTGCACGAGCACGTGCGGCTGCTCCCACAGCGAGGGGACCGGCGGCGACGGCAGGCTCCAGCGTCCCAGCGCGAAGATGCGCGACTGAAGCACGTAGGCCATCTCGTCGTGCACCGCGGCGGGCGGGTTCACGAAGCCCCACCGGTACCAGAGGGCGGCGGCGGTGACGACGAACACCACCCCCAGCAGTCCGCGCGACGCGAGCGCCCGGGCCAGCGCACCAGGCTCCACGTCCGGTCCGCCGCCAGCGCGGTGCGCGAGGAGGGCGACGAGCACCACGGTGAGGGCGTACAGGGTGAACACGTCTGTGGACGCATGACGCGCCCCCGCTGTCACACCCTCAGCAGAGGTGGATCGCGGTGGCCTTGATGCTGGCGAACACCGTGGCGCCGGCCTCGAGCGCCAGTGCGTGCGCCGCGGCGGTGGTGACGGTGGCGACCAGCGGGACCCCCTGCACGTCGAGCGTCACGCGCGCCACCACCCCGGAGACCACCACCTCCACCACGCTGGCGGCGAACACGTTCCGCGCGCTGGCGTGCGCCTGGGCGTCCCGCGACAGGGCGACGTCCTCCCCCCGGATCACCGCATGCGCGGGTCCGGGAGCGACGCGGCCGATGGCGGCGAGGGTCAGCGGCCCCGCGCTGAAGGTCAGCGCGTCGGGGCCCTCCGCGTCGCCCTGCACGTCCCGCCGCACCGTGCCCGCATAGATGTTCTCGGCGCCGAGGAATTCGGCCGCCGTTGAAGTGGCGGGGCGGCGGAACAGCTCCGTCGGCGTGCCGGACTGCACGAGCCGCCCGCCATCCATGAGCAGCGCGAGGTCGCCGAGCGTGCCCGCCTCGGCGAAATCGTGGGTCACCTGGAGCACCGTGAGCCCCTGCTCGCGCTGGAGCGCCTGGAGCTCGCGCCGCACGCGCGTGCGGCCGCGCGGATCCAGCGCGGCGAAGGGTTCGTCGAGCAGCAGGATGTCGCCCCGCGGCGCGAGGGCGCGCACGAGCGCGACGACCTGCGACTCGCCACCGCTCAGCGATCGCACCGGCCGGTCGCGCAGCACGTCGGCGCCGAAGCGCGCGGCGAGCGAGGCGACGTACGCGCCGTCGCGCGCCCCGTAGTGGAGGTTCTCGTCGACCGTCAGGTGCGGAAAGAGATACCCGCGCTGGTACACGATGGCGGTGCCGCGGCGCTCCGGCGACAGGCGGGTGACGTCCTCCCCGCGGAGCATCACCCGCCCAGCCGACGCGGCGCGCACGCCCGCCACCGTCTCCAGCAGCGTCGTCTTGCCGGCCCCCGCCGCGCCGAGCACGATGGCCCACGTGCCCCGGGCGATCTCCACGCTCACGTCGCGCAGATGGAAGCTGCCGGCACGTGCGCCGAGGCCGTCGAGCCGGATCACGAGCGCTCCACGCCGTCGAGCAGGGGCAGCGCGCGCAGCGACCGGAGCACGAGCATCGGAACGAGCGCGAGCAGCACCAGCACCGCGGCCACGGGGAGCGCGGCGTCCAGCCCGTACGCAGTGAAGCGGTCGTACGACAGCACGCTCGCCACCTTCGGATTGTACGTGAGGATCACGATGGCGCCGAACTCGCTCACGGCGCGCGCCCACATCACGACCGCGGCGGCCAGGAGGCCGCGGCCGGCCAGCGGGCGCGTCACGCGCCACGCGGCGCGCGAGGGGCTGTCGCCGAGCGTCCGGGCCACCTGCTCGTAGCGGCGATCCACGCGCGAGATGGCCTCGCGCGCGGCGCTGAGGTACAGAGGCCCGGCAACGAACAGCATGGCGAGCCCGATGCCGAGGGGCGAGCCCACGATGGACAGCCCCGCCGCCGCGAGCGCCGAACCGGCCGGACTCGCGCGCCCGAACGCCAGCAGCAGGGCGATGCCGGCCACGGGATGCGGAATCAGCAGCGGCAGCTCGAGCAGCGCGGAAAGGCCCCCGGCGACGCGCGACTCGCTCCGGGCGAGCACCCAGGCGAGCGGAGTGCCGAGCGTCACCATCAGGAGCGTCGCGGCGGTGGCGCATGCGCTCGTGAGGAGGAGTGACGACGCGAGCTCGGCATCCGAGCCGAGCTGCCGCAGGCCGGTCGCGCCGCCGCGCGCCACGAGCAGCAGCACCGGCACCAGCAGGAGCACCAGCAGCACCATCGCCCCGCCGGCGGCGGCGGCGACCGCCACCCGGTGTCCGGCGCGTGCGTGGCGCGCGGCGGCCGTCATGTGCGCCAGCGAAGCTGGAGCGGTCCGTAGTCCTCGGCGAACGGGTACCGGCGCTCGAGCGCGGCCTGGATCTCCGGCGCGAGCGGGTGCGAGTAGTAGCTGTTCTGGTTGAGCACGATGGCCGTGATGCCCTGCGCCTCGAGAAGTCGCAGCAGCCCGTCGGTGCCGAGGTCGTCGGTGCTCAGCATCTCCGACAGCGCCCGCGTGGGATTGCGCAGTCCCGAGAGAAAGTAGATCTCCGGCAGGTCCGGCCCGGCCCACGTGGCGCCGCCGCGGGCGTGACGCACGAGGGCGGGCACGATGCCATCGTAGATCGCCTGCTCGCCACGCGAGATCCGGATGCCCGCGCGCGGGAGCGCGAGCGCCTTGGTGCCGAAGAAGGGCACGTGGTCCACGCCCATGCGGGTGAGCGCGCTGATGTTCATGCGGAACATCGCGAACAGCATGTAGATGCCCAGCACCGTCCGCGGCAGCGCCGGCGGGAGCGGGCCGGCGTACTGGAGCACCATGAGCGCCGAGAGGATCACCAGCGGCGCGACGTAGGCGAAGTAGAGCGGGGCGGCGAAGGGAAACTGCACCAGGCTGCACATCGCCGTGCAGGCCAGCAGCAGGAACGTCCACCGCGAGAGGGCGGGCCGCGCGCGGTCGGCGTTCCGCGGATGCGACAGCAGCCATAATCCGCCGAGCACGAGTGGCGGCAGCAGCCCGCGCACGGAGTGCCACACGAATCGGTAGAGCGGCGCGTAGGTGCCGGTGGCGCGCACGAAGACCACCACGAACGCCGCGAGCGCGGCTGCCTCGTACCACCGCAGCGGACGTCGCACGCGCCGCGCGGCCCACGCACACGCGAGGAGCGGCAGCACCGCCAGCACCGTGTAGAGCGGTGGCAGCTTGCGCGTCACGATGTCGAAGCGACGCATGGGGAGCACGAACACGCCGTTCAAGAGCGCCGGCACCGACTCGCTGCGCAGGTACGGCACCAGGAAGAGCGCGACCGGCAGCGTGACGCCGGCGATGAAGGGGAGCGTGGTGCGGAACAGGCGTCGCATGCGGGGCGCCGATGGGCCTGCCTGCAGGGCCCACTCGCGGCGCACGAGGAATGCCGCGAGCGCTGCCCCGGGCACGAGGAACTGCAGGAGCTCCGAGGCGCCGAGGTCGCGGCGCACCAGCAGCGCGAGCGCCGCGACGAAGAGGGTGAGGCAGGCCGTGACGAAGATCGAGTACCCTCGGCCCCCCGTGGCGTGCTCGCCGCGGTCCGCCTGCGCGGCCAGCTGCTCGTCGTACACGCAGGACAGGAGGATGCCGGCCACCAGGTAGAGCCCGACGACCTTCACCAGGATCGACAGGCCGGCCGCGATCCCCGCGACGACCAGCCACCGGCGCTGCCCGCCCGTCTCCACGGATCGCGCGACCGCGGCGATCGCGAAGGTGGCCAGGAACAGGTTGTACCACGACGGCATGGCCGCGTTGTAGTTCGGCAGCGACCAGACGATCGCGAGAAAGGTGACGAACGCCGCGCGCACCGGCGTACACACGCGCGTGGCGAGGTAGAACACCGCGGGTATCCAGAGCGTGAAGACGCCGAAGAGGGCGAGGCGCAGCGAGAGGAGCGTGACCCCGAAGAGCCGGAAGGCAGCGGCGTCCCAGAGGGCGAGCCCGCCGGTGTAGAGGTCGTCGAAGTCGCGGTGCGGGAGCTGGCCTCGCAGCGCTCGCTCCGCGGCGTGCGCCAGCACCCCGTCGTCGCTCGGCACCCAGCCGCGGTCGAGATGGCGCGCCACGTACAGCATGCCCAGGATCATCACGACCGCGAGCGCTCGCCCCGCATGGCGCGAGACGCCGGGGGGGGCGCCGACCGTGGCGCGCGAGGCCGCCGTCATGGCGACTGTGCCACGGCGTCCCGCACCACGGCGGGCACCGAGTCGCCGACCAGCTCCGGCCGCGCCAGGGACTCCACGTGCTGGCGCCGCATCATCGCGCGTCCTTCCCTGCCCAGCAGCAGCGCCACGAAGCGGGCGCCGGCCGCGGGATGACTGGCGCCGGAGGGCACGCTCACGCCGTAGAGGATCGGGGCCCCGCGTCGCGTGATGGAATCGCGGCCCGACCGGACCCGCACCGCGGCGGTCGCATAGCGCGCGGCGTGGCTCGCGTCGCCCAGGTCGATCTCGGGCGGGAGCCGCACCCACCGGAAGCCGTGCGCGCGCGCCAGCGACTCGTAGTCCACGATGTAGTCCAGCTCTCCCGCCTCGAGGAGCGCGGCCAGCTCCGCCGCGTTGCCGCGCTGCAGCCGGCGCGGCGAATGCGCGGTGAGCCGCGCCGCCAGACCCGGCTCGTGATAGTAGCCCTCGGCCAGGGCGAAGGTGATGAGGGCGCGGTAGCCGGCTGGGGCGAGCTCGGGGTCGGTGCGGCCCACGAGCACGTCGTCGCGCAGCAGCGTTCGCCACCAGCCTGCGGCATCCATCTCGGCGGCGTGCCGCGAGCGCGCCGTGAAGGCCACCACCATGCGGTTGGTGGCGAACCGCGCATACCAGCGCGCGGCGCGCGGCACGAGGAGCTCGCTGAACACTTCCTGATCGGCGAGCGCGATCACGTCGGGCACGCGGTGCAGCTCGGTAACGCGCCGCGCGAGCTCCAGGGAGCCGCCGTGCTCCTCGCGCACCACCGCGCCCGTGCGGCGCGCGAAGCTGTCGCGGACGGCGAGCAGCGGGGCGCTCAGGCTGGCGGCGGCGAACACGGTGACCGTGTCGCGCGTGCCGGCCATGCGGGCCTCTGGGGGTGCGGAACAGGCGGCGAGCGCCGCAAGCGGCAGCGAGAGGGCGGCGAGGCGCCGGCGAAGTGTCACGGCCGAATCTCGCGCGCCGGCGGGCGGGCGGTCAAGGCTCCCCGAAACAAGCCACGGCGGGCCTCGTATATTGGGGCAGCCCTCACCCCCTCCCATGCCTGATTACGCAATCGATATCCGCAACGTCGGGAAGCGCTATGCCGCCCACGTCGCGGTGCGCGACCTCTCGCTGCAGGTGCCGCGCGGCTCGGTCTACGGCCTGCTCGGTCCCAATGGTGCGGGCAAGACCACGACGATCCGCATGATCCTGAACATCATCGTGCCCGACACGGGGACGATCTCGCTGTTCGGGCAGCCCCACCTCACCTCCGGCGCCACCGACCGCATCGGCTACCTCCCCGAGGAGCGCGGCCTGTACAAGAAGATGCAGGTGCGCCGGGTGCTCCGGTTCCTCGCGGAGCTGAAGGGGGTGCCCGGCAAGGTGGCCGAGCAGCGGATCGAGGAATGGCTCGAGCGGTTCCAGCTCAAGACGCCCGAGAAGGACTGGGGGCTCGCGAAGATCGACGAGCTCTCGCGCGGGATGCAGCAGAAGGTGCAGTTCATCGGGACGCTGCTGCACGATCCCGATCTCGTGATCCTCGACGAGCCCTTCTCGGGGCTCGACCCGATCAACGCGCAGGCGCTCAAGGACACCATCGTGGAGCTCAAGGCGCGGGGCAAGACCGTGATCTTCAGCACCCACCTCATGGACAACGCGGAGCGGCTGTGCGACGCGGTGTGCATCATCGCCCACGGCGACAAGGTGCTCGACGGCATGGTGAGCGACGTGAAGGCCTCGGCCGGCACGCGCACCGTGGCCCTGGACGTGGGCGGCGAGCACCGCGCATCCATTGCCGCCATCCTCGCGGATCGCGCGCTCGTCGGCCGCGTGGACGACCAGAACCGCTTCTACGAGATCGAGCTGGCCGCCGGCGCGGACCCGCAGCAGCTGCTGCGGCGCGTGTACGAGACCGGCGCGCCGATCCACCGTTTCGAGCTGATGCAGCCGTCGCTGCACCAGATCTTCCTTGAAAAAGTCGGCGCCACGGGCGTCGAGGAGGGCATGAGTGGCCAGGGTTGACATGCGAAAGCTCGGTGTCGTGTTCAAGCGCGAATACCTCGAGCGCGTTCGCTCCAAGTGGTTCCTCATCGTGACCCTGCTCGGCCCGGTGTTCTTCGGCACCATCACGGTGCTCCCCACCGTCATCGCGGCGCGCACGCAGTCGTCCACGGACATGGCCAACATCGCCATCATCGATGCGTCGGGCATGGGGATGGGCGATCGGATCGCCGCGGCGCTCAAGCAGGCGTATCCCCTCTCGCCGAACGCGGACGTCCGCGCCGTCGCGGCCGACGCCGTGCCGCGCGAGGAGGACCGCGCCCTGCTCCAGGTGCAGCACAAGGAGCTCCGCGGCTACCTCGTGCTGGACAGCAGCACCGTCGCGGGCCGGTCGGCCCACTACGCCGGCCGCAACGCCGGCTCGCTCGGCGACGTCGGCGCGCTGGGCGCCATCGTGCGGCAGCAGGTGCTGGCCCAGCGCCTCACCAACGAGGGGCTCGACGCCAACCGCGTCGCGCGGCTCACCGGGGTTCGGCTCGACCTCGTGACCGAGAAGGTCGGCGACCAGGGGCGCGAGAAGGGCAGCGGACTCGGCGCCGTCGCGGTCGGCTACCTCATCGCCTTCCTGCTGTACATGATGATCATCATCTATGGGCAGATGATCCTGCGCGGCGTCATGGAGGAGAAGACGACGCGCGTGGCGGAGGTGGTGGTGTCCAGCGTCAGCACCGACACCCTCCTGGCGGGCAAGGTGCTCGGCGTGGGGGCCGTGGCGCTCACCCAGGTGCTGGCCTGGCTGGGGCTGAGCTTCGCGATGGCGACCTACCTGGTGCCGATGCTGCTCACGCGGCTCGCGGGGCCCGGCGCCGCGGGGGGGCCGACGAGTGCCGCCGCCGTGATGGCCGCGCTCCCCTCGCTCTCGCTGGGCTCCGGGCTGGCCATGCTCGGCTTCTTCCTGCTCGGCTTCATCTTCTATTCGTCGCTCTTCGCGGCCGTCGGGGCCATGGTGAACAGCCAGGAGGACGCGCAGCAGGCGGCCATGCCGGTGATGCTGCTCCTGGTGTCGTCCATCGTCTTCATGACCCCCATCCTGACCCAGCCGAACAGCTCCTTCGCCAGGGTCATGACGGTGATCCCCTTCTCGGCACCGATCCTGATGCCGATGCGGATGATCCTCGTCTCGGTGCCCTGGTACGAGGTGGCGGGCTCGCTGGTGGGGGTGGGGCTCGCGGCGCTGGTGGCGATCTGGCTTTCTGCCCGAATCTACCGCGTCGGGCTCCTGATGTACGGAAAACGGCCATCCTTCGCCGAGCTGGCCCGGTGGGTGCGGTATGCGGGGTGAGCTTCGGCCAATCTGCTCTGGTCGTCTGGCTGGCGGCGCCCCATATTGCGGCGTTGTCTCACCGGGGCGCGAGCGTCCCTGACTGTGAATCACGACTGAGGATCGCATGCGGCTTTTGGCACTTCGGGCTGAAACGATGCAGGCCATGCGGCGGCTCAAGCTGCCGTGTGACGACATCACCCCAATCGGGCTCTGGGGCAGCGACATGTTCCTGATCGGCGTGAACAACGACCAGTTCGAGGTACTGCGCTTGTGGAACGTGCAGACCGAGGACGTCACGCCGGCAACGCTGCGGGATCTCCATTCGGACTCCCCCGCAATCCCTACGTCTCCGAGCGCCGGTAACGCGGCCAGCGGCGCTCGGTCTCCGGCCAGGAAGGGGGCGCCGTTCCCGGCGTCCGCTTCCCCCACTCCTTCGTCAGAGCAGTCCGAGCCGGCCCGTGCGGCGAGCCCGGCTCCGGCGTCTCCCGCGGTCGGGGCGGCGAGCCCCTCCCTCACCGTCGAGCAGGACAACGAGCCGGAGCTGATCGACGCGGGCGCTGCTCGCGGCAGGAATCCGCTCGAGATCCAGCCGGCCTTCGAGGCGGTGGCGCAGGCCCCCGCCCCCGAGGCGCCGAGCACCAGGACGCCGGGTGCCAGCTCATCGAGCAGCGGGCGCGCGGCGAACGGTTCCGCGGGCACCGCGAGTGTCACCCCAGCCGCGGCCTCGAGCGAGCGGCGTGACGGACCCGACCTCAAGCTCGAGTCCAGCGCGCCCAGCAGCACGTCGCGCAGCTCGCGCAGCGAGGAAGGACGCGCGTCGAAGGCCCCGCGTGGCGACACGCAGCTCAAGCCGGCCGCCAAGGAGGCCGCGAAGGACACCGGCTCCAATGCGGGCAAGCTGCGCATGACGGTGGACGGCGAGCACCTGTACGCGGAGATCAAGGGGGGCAAGATCGTCCTCAAGGATCGCACGTACGACTCGCTGGCCCATGCACGCGACTCCATCCGCCGCGAGCGGAACAAGGTCGCCGTCTGGGAATACTTCGACGAGGGCGTGAAGGCCTGGCGGGTCCTCAACCGCGATTGATCGCGGCGGCAGATCGGGGACACCGCACATCCGTGAAACGAGGGGCCGGCGAGCGATCGCCGGCCCCTCGTCGCATCGTCGTCTTTCAACGGCGGATTCCATCGTCGTGGCGGCCTGGCCCTCGGCGAGCCGGGCCGAACGTCAACAGACT
>JAQBPZ010000150.1 GCA_028287225.1 Gemmatimonadota bacterium | reverse complement strand
CGCCCGGTCTCGTGTCCCCGTCTCCGGGCCGCGGTAGCCCAGGAGCTGGAAGCCGAAGGCGCTCATGTAGTACTGGGCCGCCTGCTTCGCGTTCCCCACGTAGAACTCGATGTAGTCGGTCCCGTTGATCGGGAAGGTATCCTTGACGGGCGAAACGGGCTCGAGCGTGGCGGCCATGATTGTCTCCGTGTAAGGCGTTCCCCAATTTACCCCCCGGGGCCTCGGCAGGAACAGGCCGCCGGCGCCCGGTCCCTCCTCAGTCACCGCCCATGCCACCCGATCCGGGACTCGTTTCGCGCGTCGCCGACTCGCTCGCCACGATGGACGAGCGCGCGGTGCGCCAGCGCAACGTGTTCAGCGGCCGCGGCTTCCTGATCGGCCGGTCGACGTTCGCCATCGTGTGGAACGACGCGCTCCTCGTGAAGACGACGCGCGCGGAGTACGATTCGCTGCTCGCCGCGCCGGGTGTCGCCCCGTTCCGCCCCGGCGGCGCGAGCGCGATGGGCACCTGGCTCGTGGTCCCGCCCGAGACCATCGCCGACGACCCGGAGCTGGCCGAGTGGCTGCGCCGCGGCCTGCGGGACATCCGGTAGGCGCCCGGTCGGATGCCTTGTGCTGACGCCTGTTTGCGTACGCGAATGCCGGCGAATCCAGGAGCACGAATCGCCGCGATTCCTGCCGTGTGTCGAGCTTGAAGGTTGCCCAGCGCACCTCCAACACCTTCAACAGGATCGCGGCGATTCGTGCTCCTGGATTCGCACTGATTCGCGTACGCACACAGCAGCAACCCGCGAGACACCCAGGTCTATGAGCGCAGCTCCGCCAGGTCCCGGAAGTACTCGAGCGCTTCGGGGTTCGCGAGCGCGTCCACGTTCTTCACCGCGCGCCCATGCACCACCTCGCGCACCGCGAGCTCCGTGATCTTGCCGCTGATGGTGCGCGGGATGTCCGGGACCTGGATGATCTTCTTCGGCACGTGATGGGGCGTGGTGCGCTCCCGGATCTCCCGCCGGATGCGCTCGCGCATCGGGTCGTCCAGCGTGAGCCCCTCGCGCAGCCGCACGAAGAGCACGATGCGCAGGTCCGCGCCGCGCTTCGTCTGGATGTCCTGCCCGATCACCACGCTCTCCACCACCTCCGGCAGCCGCTCCACCTGCCGGTAGATCTCGGCGGTGCCGATGCGCACGCCGGCGGGGTTGAGGGTGGCGTCGCTCCGCCCCGTGATCACCAGCCCGCCATGCTCCGTGAGCTCGGCCCAGTCGCCATGGCGCCACACCCCGGGATACGCCTCGAAGTACGCCGCGCGGTACTTGCCCCCGTCGTCGTCGTTCCAGAAGCGCACGGGCATGCTCGGGAACGGCGCGGTGCACACGAGCTCGCCCCGCTCGCCGACCACGGCGTGTCCGGACTCGTCGAAGACCGCCACCGCCATTCCGTAGCCACGCGTCTGGAGCTCGCCGCGATACACCGGCAGCGTCGGCTCGCCCAGCGCGAAGCACGAGATGATGTCCGTGCCCCCGCTGATGCTGCTCAGGCGGACGTCGGGCTTCACGGCGTCGTACACGTAGTCGAAGCTCGCCGGTGCGAGCGGGCTCCCCGTCGAGAGCAGCGCCCGCAGCGACGACAGGTCGTGCGTCTCGCGCGGACGCCGGCCCTCCTTCTCGGTGAGCGCGATCCACCGCGCGCTCGTGCCGAACACCGTCACCTTCTCCTGCGCGACCAGGTCCCACATGACGGACCGGTTGCGCAGGATCGGCGCCCCGTCGTACAGCACGATCGTCGCCCCCACCGCGAGCGACGAGACCATCCAGTTCCACATCATCCAGCCGCACGTGGTGTAGTAGATGATCCGGTCGTCGCGACGGAGATCCGTGTGCAGCACCAGCTCCTTCAGGTGCTGCAGCAGCGTGCCGCCCGCCCCGTGCACCATGCACTTGGGCAGTCCGGTGGTGCCGGAGGAATACATCACGTACAGCGGATGGTCGAATGGCAGTCGCTCGAAGCGCAGCGGCTCCCCCGCGCCGTCCGCGAGCGCCGCCTCCCATCCGATGGCTCGGTGCATCACCAGCACCGGCACGGACTCGGAGAACCCGCCGGTGCGCAGGTGCGGCACCACGACCACGTGCTCGATGCTCGGCAGCGCCTCCACGAACGCGCGCACCCGCTCGAGCGAGTCGACCGGCGAGCCACCGTACCGATAGCCATCGGCGGTCACGAGGATCTTCGGCTCGATCTGGCCGAACCGGTCGAGCACCCCGGCCACCCCGAAGTCGGGCGAGCACGACGACCAGAGCGCCCCGATCGACGCGGTCGCCAGCATCGCGACGACGGCTTCCGGGATGTTCGGCATGAAGCCGGCGACGCGGTCGCCCGCCACCACCCCGCTGCGCCGCAGGAAGCCGGCGAACGACGCCACCTGCAGGGCCAGCTCGCGATAGGTCATGCGCCGCTGCATGCCGCGCTCGGTCCACAGCACCAGCGCCTCGCGGTCATCCCGATACCGCAGGAGATTCTCGGCGAAGTTCAGCCGTGCGCCCGTGAACCAGCGCGGACCCAGCACGGGGTCCGGCGGCGCCATGCGATCGCCGCCGACGAGCACCTCGTCCCACGGCGGCGCGCCCTCACGCGCGTCGGCCACCACCTCGCCGAACTCCCACATCGCGCCCCAGAACCGCGCCGGCTCCGCCACCGACCAGCGATGGAGCGACGCGCTGTCCGTGACCTCCGCCGCGGCGCCGCCGAGCGGCTGCACCCGCTCCCGGATGAACCGGGTGACGTTGGCGCGTTCGACCTGCTCCGGAGTCGGAGCCCAGAGGGGGGTGCTCACGCGGTCGAATATATCGTGCGGGGTGATGCCGGGAACCGCAGGGCCACGCGACCGGCGGGCCCGGCGGCTCCGGTCAAAAGCGGGAACGACGAGTCGCGGAAGATGACCGGCATGATCCTGAAGGATTCCCTCCTCCTCACGGATCCGCGTTCGATCTTCCCAGACTCGGGGTTCCCGCTATCGACGTCCAGCTCGTGGGCGACCAGCGCGTGCGGTCGGTCTACAGGTAGATCGAGAGCCGCCCGAACACGTGGCGCCCGTTGAAGCCGAACGGCGACGAGTTGCTGTACGGAATGGTGCCCGCGCCGACGGGCTGCGAGATCAGCACGCCGCTACCCGGTGTGGTCGTCGACGCGTTGACGTCCGGATACGCATCGAAAAGGTTGTCGACACCCGTCGTGAGCGTGTACTTCCGCATCAGGGTGACCGAGAGGTTCGCGTCGGTGATCCAGTGCGCGCCGTAGCGCTGGTCGGCCAGCGAGGGCTGCTGCCCACCCGCCACGCGCACCTCGCCGAACCGCTGCGTGCGCAGCAGCGCGCCGAGGGTGCCGTGCTGATACGATGCGGACCCCAGCAGGTTGCTGTTCGGCTGCCCATGCTCGAGGCGCGTGACGCCGACGTTGCCCAGCCCGAGCCCGTTCACACTGCGCGCCGCCAGGACGCGGGTGCGGCTGAGGTTCGCGCCGCCCATGAGCCGGACGGTGCGTGTGGGATCCAGCCGGAGGGCGTAGGTGGCGCCGAGATCGATGCCCTGCGTCCGCGTGTCGGCCGCGTTGGCGGCGAACTGGGACGACGAGGAGCCGGCGGTGGGATCCGTCAGGCTCTGGAGCAGCACCACGCGATCGGCCACGTCGATGCGATACAGGTCTGCCGAGAGGGAGAACGCCCCATTCACCTCCGATGCGATGCCGACCGAGAAGGTCGTCGCCCGCTCGGGCCGCAGCGCGGTGGCGCCGGCGGCCATGGCCGCCGGGTCATCCACCCGGACCACGCTGGTGGTATAGGGCAGCTGCCCCATGTCCGTGAGCACGTTGCCGTAGTACGACTGCGCGAGCGACGGCGCGCGCTGGCTCCGCCCGACCGAGCCCCGGAACGCCAGCTTCGACATGGGCTCGAAGCGGAGCGAGAGCTTTCCCGCGCCCAGCGTGCCCACGTCGCTGAACCGCTCCGCGCGCCCCGCCACGCCCACCACCAGCATCGGGGTGGCTTCAGCCTCGGCGTCGGCATAGCCCGCGACCGCGGTGCGGGAGCGATCCACCACCTGCGCGGGCCCGAAGCCGGGGAAGCCGGCGATGTCGAGCGAGCCCGTGCCGCTCCGGATGCCATACGACTCGTTGCGCAGCTCCGCGCCGGCGGCGAGGCGCAGCTCGTTGAAGTAGTCGTAGGTGCGGGAGAGATCGAGGTTCGTCGTCGACTGGCCGAAGTGGAGGCTGCCCGGATCGAACGAGGTGGCCGATCCGCCCGCCGGCTGCTGGTGATGGACCTCGTAGTCCACCAGGTTGCGGCCGTAGGTGGAGCTCAGGTCCCAGCGCCAGTCTTCCATCGTGCCCCGCAGGCCAAGCGTGCCCGCGTAGTCGCCGATGGTCGGGTGAATGATCGGGAGGAACCCCGTCGACGAGGGCAGCCCCTGGGACGGGGAGCCCACGGGCCGGAAGGCGGCCGCGGCGTCGAGCGTGCGACGTGCGCCGCCCAGGTTGCCATACAGCTCCACGCCGTTGGCGAGGCGGTTGCCGCCGTTCAGGTAGAGCGCCATGTCGCGGCGCGTGGGGTCCCCGGCGCGTGCCGTGACCTCCGTCGGCCGCGCGGAGGAGGCATCCGGAAGCGCACGGTTGGTGTACTCGTGCGTCCGCAGCTCGAAGTCGCCGTGCAGGAAGCCCCGCTCGCCGAAGACGACGCCCTTGTCGATGGAGGCCTGCACCGAGCGGCCGTCGCGCACACTGCGCTCGCCCGCCACACCGCCGGATGCGCCCGCGTCACGATTGTACGTCGTGACGTTGCCGCCCACCGTGCTGGTGGCGTCGCCGTGCACTCCGCTCTTGAGCACCACGTTGATCACGCCGGCCACGGCCTCGCCGCCGTACTGCGCCGCGGCGCCTTCACGGAGCACCTCGACGTGGTCGATCATGCTGGCCGGGATCGCGTCCAGATCCACGCCGGTGGACCCGCGCCCGGTGGAGCCGTTCACGTTCAGCAGCGCGCTGGTGTGGCGCCGCCGTCCATTGACCAGCACCAGCACCTGGTCGGGTCCCATGCCACGCATCGTGACCGGATGCACGAGGTCGCTCCCCTCGGCCACCGAGGCGCGCGGTGCCGTGACGCTCGGCGCCACCGCCTGGAGCATGCCGCTCGTCTCGGTGCGGCCCGTGGCGCGCAGCTCCAGCCCCGGGATCACGTCTACCGGCGAGGGCGAGTCGATCACGCGCCGCTCGAAGACCCGGCTGCTGACGCTGGCGACCGACTCGAGCGACGACAGGGCGCGGTCCAGGCGGAAGTTCGCCGACGCGGTCTGGCCACCCGCCACCGTGACGGTGTCGCGCGCGGAGGTGTAGCCGATGCGCTGGGCGCGGACTTCGTAGCGTCCCGCCGGAAGGCTCATGCGAAAGCGGCCATCCACGCGGGCGACGGTCACGCCTCCCCCGCTGACGACGATGGCCGCGCCGGGCACGGCGACGTCGCCCGACAGCACGCGCCCGATGAGCACCCCGTTCTGCCGCTGCGCAGAGAGGGCGAGCGGGCACAACAGGGCAAGGGCGGCGGCGCCGAGGCGCACGCGGCCGGGTCCAGCGAACCAGATTGTCATGCAGCGACTCCGAGGAAGGTCCATCCCGGGCCGCGAAATGCGCGGCCCGTCACTGCGGGACTGCGACGTACACTACCGACTGCCGAGCCCGTTTCGCCATGGGCGGCTCCCGGACGCACGACGGGGCCGGCCACCAGGCCGGCCCCGTCACCTGCTCGGGAACGCTACCTGGTGCGAATCGCGAGGAACTGCAGCGCCGCCGGGGGGGTCGCGCCGGCCGTGGTGAGGTTGATCACCGCCTGCCCGTTCGCCGGGATCGCGAGGCGATAGTAGCCCGCCGAGTTGCGACGCACGCTTACCTGCACAGACGCACCACTGGCCAGCCCCGTCACCTTCAGGGGGTACACGCCGGCGGTGAATGTCTTGGTGAAGATGTCCCGGTAGTTCCAGCTGGGATGCTGGTACTGCGCCTCGCCGTTGATGCCGAGGTCGTCGAGGTAGTTGGCCACCGTGTAGTCGCGCAGCAGGGGCAGCGGATCGGTCCCGAAGGCCGAGCGCAGCGTTCCGAGCCCGGTGGTGAGGGAGTTGACCATCCGGAACCAGATCTGTCCGTCCGAGGTCGCGAGCCGGTCGGCCGAGTACCGGAGGAAGGACCAGGCGGCGCCGCGAGTGGAGAGCTGGTCGTCGCTGTTGTCCACCCCGCGCGGCGAGCTGCTGGCCGGGTTGCTCAGGTAGCTGGAGAAGCGCGAGAAGTTCTGCGACTGCTGGTCCTTCCAGAACTGGTAGTTCTCGGGCGACTCCAGCCGGATGTTCGCGTCGGTCAGGTTCTGCCGCGGCGCCCGCCCGCTCTCGCGGTAGTAGAGCAGCTCCTCCGCGATGTGGCTGAGGCCCTCGTTCAGCCAGGTCGTCTCCGGAAAGTCCGCGCTGGTGTTCACGTACAGGCGTCGCCCCGCGTTGATCAGGTGCTGGAACTCGTGGGCGATGGTGCCGGTGGTGAAGCCGCTGATGAGCGCCGTCGGACGGACGTTGCCGTTGATGGTCCCGTTCGGGTCGGGGGCCAGCATGTAGAAGAGCTCCGTCTCGTTGCTCGTGGCGCACGCCTCGAGGCGGCTGGTCGCGACGCGCGGGAAGAGGTCGCGGTCGGCGAAGAAGCCGGCGACGTAGGAGCTGCTGTTGGCCGTGGTGTACTCGTTCACCGCGCGCGTGAACAGGATGCCCACCTTGCCGTTCTTGTCGATGTCGGTGGGCGCGCCGAACGCGGCGCTGTCCAGCGGAAACACGAGGGTGTCGAAGCGCGCGGAGAAGCGCTGGTAGTCCGCCGTGGTGAAGCCCCCGGACGGGTTCGCGGTGTCGGCCATGACGATGGAGCGGGTGCCGATGGCCTCGACACGCACCGTGCGGAAGTCCTTCGTGGTGCAGTCACCCTTCACGTCGACGTTCACGCTCAGGAGGTCACCGACCTTCGGGTTGCTCGGGATGGTGCTGTGCGAGGCACCGGAGGGCGACAGCGTGGAGGAGGTTCCGGCGCCGGGCAGGATGGCGGTGCGCTGCCACGCCCGCGCGGCCGGGACGAGGCTCGTGAGGCGCTGGGCCTGGCTGCGCAGCCGCGCGTGGAACTCCAGGTCCGGCACGAGCGCGGCGGCACCCGATGCCACGCCGCGAGCGGTGAGCGACAGGGACGGCGAGATCAGGTTCGCGGCGGGCGGGGTGGCGACGCCCGAGGCGCTGATGCTCGTGGAGAGCGTCGTGCCCGTGTCCGTGTTGTAGGCGATGAGAGTGTAGTCGGCGCCGCCGGCCGGTGCATCGAAGCACAGGCTGGTGAAGTTCTGGTACGAGCTCACCGCGCCGACGGCCGGCGCCGCGCAGGGCGCGGGGGACGGCTGCGGCAGCACTGTGACGGAGGCATCCGCGCGCAGGGTGCTCCCCGACACGGTGGCGGTCACCGTGAGGGTGCCCGGCGTGCTGCTGGCGGTCACCCCGGTCTGCGCGAGGCCGTTCACGTCGGTGGTGTCCACCGTCGGCGACACGCTGCCGCTTCCCGTGGCGGCGAAGGTCACGACGACGCCGTTGAGTGGCGCCGCGGACGCGTCCGTCACCTTCACGGCGAAGATGCCCGCCGACGACCCGATGAGGGCGGTGCCGGTCGGCGACGTGGTGGTCGTGATCGTGGTGGGCGTCACCTTGGGGCCGGTGGAGTCGCCACCGCAGGCGAGCGCGAACAGGGCGGCGGCCGTGGCCGCGCGATAATGGCGATGCGTCATCTGATTCGTACCGTGACGAACGAGGGTAGGTGCGGCATCCCGCGGCTCGGCGAGCGCGACGGTCGCAACTGGACTGACAGGTACGGTGGTACGGGAGCACGCAGCATTCCCACGAGGCGGCGAGCCCGAGCGAAGCGACCGCACAGCACGAGCTGGCTACGCAACGGATACGCCGGAACGATCCAGACGCACGATTTCGGACCGCCAATCATCGTATCGACCATCAATGGCCGCTCCGAGTCACGCCGCGATGGTAGTAAACCTGTGAAGGAGCCGCGTTCCAGCCAGTGACACGCGTCACCGTTACCACCCTGCCTCGGCGCGGAACCCGCTCGCCTCGATTATCGTCCATCCCAGCGATACGACATGATGGCCCATCCCGGATGGGTCCGACGCAACTTCCGGAGCGCGCCATGCCCCTCTCGGGCCGTCCAGACGACCCCGTGCTGCAGCAGATCGCCCGCGACACCTTCGCGCTGTTCCCGCACTGTCACCGGTGTGGCCAGCGGGTGGAGCGGTTCGAGGACGCCGACGTGCGCGTGCACGTGCAGCGCGTGGTACACCGGGGCCCCTGCCCCGCCGAGCGGTCGAGGGAGCAACCGGCGTCGCCGGACGACACGCCGCGCTGAGGCGCCGGGCCGCTCAGCACGGTGGAGCGCGACCTGACCGGGAACTTGACACTCCGGTACCGTGAAGGCGACGAGGGGCCGCGGCATTCGCCGCGGCCCCTCGTCACCGGTCTGCCAGCGGCTACTGGCGGAACGCCGCGCTGATGTCCGGCAGACTGCCGAGGACCCACACGAGGCCCGCGGCCAGCGCCGCCCGGCCGCGCGGGATGCGTCCCGCGACGGCGAGCCCGACCGCCAGGAGAACCGTCGCCCAGAGGGTGAAGAGATCCAGACGACCGGCCAGGGCATACAGCACCGGTGACACCGCATCGCGATCCAGGAGGCGGGCTGCGCTGAGCGTGACCGCGTATCGGCTGTCGAGCCGCGCCGGGTCGATCAGGAGGGCCTGCAGGCCCGCGAGCACGGCGCCCACGATGCGAGGCACGTTGGCATAGGCCGCCACCATGACCGCGGCACCGACCGTCTGCCGGGCGCCCACCAGCTTGCCGCAGACCCAGAGCACCACGCCCGTGAGGAAGATCATCACCGGCCAGATGATGACGATCATGACGCGCGCGACCTTCTCGCCGATGGCGCGCATGGACTGCATCTGCTCGGCGGTCACCCCCTTCTTCGTGGCGGACGCGGCGCCGCGGGCGAACTCCGCATCCATGATCGGCGACATCGCGTTGAACGTCGCCAGCCCGACCGCCGCCAGCGCCAGGGTCACCACGAGCATGGGGATGCCGAAGCCGGAGCCGGCCCGGCGCGCGAACACGGTGGATGGGGCGTAGAAGATGTCGATGAAATCTTCCCACCGTGACGCCGAGCTCGGGGCGGTGGTCGTGGCGCCCGCCTCGCTGGCGCCGGCGGGGGCATATTCGCGAATGGGCTGGTCGCTCATGGGGTGTCCAGGGGTGAAGGGGTCGTCACCGTGTCCTACGGCAGGCTCGGGACACTGTTTCATGCAGGGAGGGTCACGCGGGCGCGCGGGCCGAACGTCATCACACCGCCGTACCCGCCAGGCGCTCCGCGCGCAGCGCGACGACCGCCGCGGCACGCGCCGTGTCGTCGAAGGCGTTCTCGCTTCGGGCCACCACGAGGGTCGCGACGCCGTTGCCGATCAGGTTCGTGATCGCCCGCGCCTCGCTCATGAAGCGGTCGACGCCGAGCAGGATGGCGACGCCCTCCACGGGCACCACGCGCATGGCGGAGAGCGTGCTCGCGAGCACGATGAACCCCGATCCCGTGACGCCGGCGGCGCCCTTCGACGTGAGCATCAGCACGCCGAGGACGCTCAACTGCTGCATGAGGTCGAGGTGCACCCCGAACGCCTGGGCGATGAACAGCGTCGCCATGGAGAGGTAGATCGAGGTGCCGTCGAGATTGAAGGAGTAGCCCGCGGGGATGACGAGGCCCACGACGGTGCGGGCGCAGCCGTAGCGCTCCATCTTGTCGATCATCAATGGCAGCGCCGCCTCGCTGGACGAGGTCCCGAGCACCACCAGAATCTCCTCGCGGATGAACTTCAGGTACTCCCAGAGCGAGAACCCGTAGGCGCGCAGGATCAGGTTGAGCACCACGAAGATGAAGAGCGCCATCGCGGCGTAGACGTCGAGCATGAGCCGGCCGAGCGGGAGCAGGCTCTTCACGCCGAAGGTGCCCACCGTGTAGGCCATGGCGCCGAACGCCCCGATGGGCGCCACCTTCATCACGATGCTCACGATCCTGAACATCACCTGGCTCAGCCGCTCGAGCATGGCGGTGAGCGATGCGCCGCTGTCGCCCAGCGAGGCGAGCGCCACCCCGAACAACACGGCGAAGAAGACCACCTGCAGCACGTCGCCCTTCGCGAATGCGTCGACCGCGCTGGAGGGGACGATGTGCGTGGCGAAGTCCGTGAAGGTCATGGCTTCACCCTGCTGGGTGTACTTCGACACGTCCCCTTTCGCGAGGGCGCTCACGTCGAGCCCCGCGCCGGGCTTCGTCACGTTCACGATGACCAGCCCGATGGCGAGGGCGAGGGTGGTCACCAGCTCGAAGTAGAGCAGCGCCTTGCCCCCCACGCGCCCCACCTTGCGCAGGTCGCGCATGGTGGCGACCCCGAGCACGATGGTGAGGAAGATGACCGGCGCGATCACCATCTTGACCAGGTTCACGAAGGTGTCGCCGAGGGGCTTCATCGCGCGCCCCGCACCGGGCGCGAAGAGGCCGAGGAGGACGCCCAGGGTGATGGCGGTGAGAACCTGGAAGGTGAGGTTCCTGTAGAGTCGGCGCATGCGGAGGATGGGGGGCGGAGGCGCGGACCGGCGGCCCGTGGCTGGAGCAAGGTAAGGAATGGCGCGCACGGCGTCTTCCGTGTCATGCGTGTCGATCGCCGCGTGTGAATGGGGCCGGCGCGGTTAATTTGCGTCATGGCTCCCACCAGGGCTCCGTCGCGCTCCCTCATCCTGCTGCTCACCTTCGCAGCGGGCACCAGCGTCGCGAACCTGTACTACAACCAGCCGCTCCTCCCGGAGATCGCGGCGAGCTTCCACGCCGCGCCGAACGCCGCGGGGCTGATCGCGACGCTGACGCAGGTGGGATACGCGGTAGGCCTCCTCCTCTTCGTGCCGCTCGGCGACATCGTGGAGCGCCGGCGGCTCATCGTCGTGCTCCTCGTGGCAGTGGCCGCCGCCCTCGCGGCCGCCGCCCTGAGCCCGACCCTGGGACTGCTCACCGCGGCGAGCTTCGCGATCGGCGTGACGACGGTGGTGCCGCAGCTCGTGATCCCGTTCGCGGCCGGCCTCGCGCCCCCGGAGAGCCGCGGCCGGGTGGTGGGACAGGTGGTGGGTGGGGTGCTCATCGGCGTGCTGGCGGGCCGCGTGGTGGCCGGCGCCGTGGCGCACCTCACCGGCTGGCGAAGCGTGTTCGGCGACGCGAGCGTCGCGATGCTCGTGCTGGCGGCGGCGATGTGGCGGCTGCTGCCGCTCGCGCCCCCGGTGGCGGAGCGCATGCCGTACCGCACCCTGCTGCGGTCGCTCGTCACGCTGGTCCGCGAGCAGCCGGTCATCCGCGATACGTCGATCACCGGCGCGCTCACCTTCGCGTCGTTCAGCGTGTTCTGGACGACGCTCGCGTTCCGGCTGCGGACGGCGCCCCTCGACTACGGCAGCGGGGTGGCGGGCGCCTTCGGCCTGCTCGGGGTGATCGGAGCGGCGGCCGCCCCACTCGCCGGACGGCTCGCGGACCGCCGAAGCCCGCGCGAGACGGTGGGGTACGCATTGCTCGTCAACATCGCCGCGTGGGGCGTGTTCCTCGTGGCCGGCCACACGCTGCTGGGCATCGCCGCGGGGGTGCTGCTGCTGGACGCCGGCACGCAGGCGGCGCAGGTGTCGAACCAGGCGCGCATCTACGCGCTGCCCGCCGAGACCCACGGCCGCCTCAACACCATCTACATGGTCTGCTACTTCGTGGGCGGCGCCCTCGGCTCGGCGCTCGGTTCCGCGGTGTGGGGCTCGTTCGGGTGGCGGGGCGTCTGCGGGCTGGGTGGAGGGGTGCTGGTGGTGGCGTTCGCGCGCCATTGGTTCAGCGCACCGGATCCGTCGGCGAAGACATAGCCCTGCGCCGACCGCCTGTTCGGCGCGGGAGACTGCATCCCCGTCGGCGGCGATCCTGCACCCGCTCGAACCGCGAGGACGCGCGACTGCGCGACCGGCCTTCCTCCGCGACCTCCGCGTCCTCCGCGGTGAATGCCTTGTTGTCGTTCGTGCTGGAAGCGACCGGGAACGGCGGCGGAACCGACGACGGCTCGCCGCCTCGGGCGAGGCGTGTGGCGACCCGGAGGAGCTGCCTCGCCCGGGCAGCCGAGGCGCGTCGCTCAGAGGGTCGCGTGCCGGCCTTCGGTCTCGGCGGCGACGATGATGCCGCGCTCGATGTAGATGGGGCGCACGAGCTGGCGGAAGCGCGGCAGACGCGAGCCGAACCAGAGCGCGGCGGCGATGCACGCCACCCCGCCCAGGAGCACCGTGTGCTGCGCGCCGATGCGGTCGGCGGCGACGCCGGCGAGCAGGCTTCCGATGGGCGCGGTGCCCAGGAACGCCATGGTATAGAAGGCCATCACCCGGCCGCGCAGGTCCTCGTCCACGACCGTCTGGATGATGGTGTTCGCCGACGCCATGGTGATCATCATCCCGGCGCCGACGAGGGGCAGCACCGCCAGCGAGAGCCAGAGCACGCGCGAGAACGAGAAGGCGATGAGACCCACGCCGAAGCACGCCGACGCATACATCATCGCGCGCCCCAGCCCGATCACGCTGCGCCGCTGCGCCAGGTACAGCGCGCCCACGAGCGCCCCCGCGCCCGATGCGGTCATGAGGAAGCCCAGCGTGTGCGGGCCGCCATGCAGCACGGTGGCGGAGATGGCGGGCATCAGCACGGTGTACGGCATGCCCATCACGCTCACGAGCGCCAGCAGCAGCAGGGCCCAGCGCACGGGGAGGAACCGCCACACGTATTGGAGCCCGGTGCGCAGCTCCTCGCGCATCCTCGTCACCCGGGGCGGCAGCGCGCGCGGGACCACCTGCATGGCCAGGAGCGATGCGAGCACGGCGACGTACGACACCGCGTCGATGGCGAAGCACCAGCCCTCACCGACCGCGGCGATCACGATGCCACCGATGGAGGGACCGATGATGCGGCTCGCGTTCACCATCGAGGAGTTGAGCGCGATGGCGTTCGGCAGGTCGGCCCGGTCTTCCACCATCTGCACCACGAACGCCTGGCGCGCCGGGGTGTCGAAGGCATTGATCACCCCCTGCATCACCTGGAGCACCAGGATGTCCGCGACCGTGATGCGGCCGGTGAGGGTGAGCACCGCCAGCGCCGCGGACTGCAGCAGCGAGAGCACCTGCGTGACGACCAGGATGCGGTGGCGGTCCATCCGGTCCACCAGCACGCCCGTGAACGGCGCGAGCAGGAGCGTGGGAATCTGCCCGCAGAAGCCGACGATGCCGAGGAGGAGCGCGGAGCCCGTGAGCCGGTAGACCAGCCAGCTCGTCGCGATGCGCGTGATCCAGGTTCCGACGAGCGAGACGCTCTGACCGCTGAAGAACAGGCGAAAGTTGCGCGACCGGAGCGCGCGCGTGATGCGCGGCCCCTCAGCCGGCATTGCGTCCGGCGTGCCGGCGCGGTGACGGAGCCGGACTGGCCGGGTCAGGTATGTACTGCCCTCTGCTCCCGCCCACTCGAGGTCGCCCCATGGTCCGCTCCCTGTTCCGTTGCACCCGGGTCCTGCTAGCCCTTGCCTCGACGGTCGCCACGTTCACGGGCGCCCGCCCCGCTTTCGCGCAGCAGGCCACGCGCGGCCGATTCGGCATCGGTCTGGTCGCCGGCCCGGTGCAGTTCGACATGTCGGGCACAGGGACCACGGCGTTCGGTGCGCTGCGCGCCGACCAGGAGCTCACGTCGTGGCTCGTGCTGGAGCAGAGCCTCGGTGTGCTGCGGCCCGACGAGCAGACGCAGTCGCGCCGAACATACGTGATGCCCGAGCTGCAGCTCCAGACGCAGGCGACGTTCGGCCGCGTCCGTCCGTATCTCGGCCTGGGCGTGGGGGTTCTCCACTCCGTCAGCGGGGGGTCACGCAACTACGCCGTCGCCTCCGGGTCGGTCGGGGCTCGCACCGCGGTCGCCCCAACCCTGGACCTGCGCACCGAGCTTCGAGTGACCGCCCAGGCTGCCACGCTGGCGCAGTGGACCCTCGGGCTGGCGCGGCGCTTCTGAGCGCCGTGCCGGATGGCAGGTAGGCGATGTTCGTGCCGCGGGCTATTTCTCCCCCGAGAGGCGGTCCGTGGCGTGCCCCTTGCCCTTGTACGGGGTATCACCACTCCGGGGTGATCGACGACTGGACTGCTCGGACCCCGGCACGGCGGCGTTCTCATAGGAGGATCTGATGTTCAACTCGCTTCGCAAGGTAGGGCTGCTGGCTGCCCTGTTCGCTTCCGCCACCTCGGCGGCGGGCGCCGAGGGACTCCTCGGCTCGCCCGCGTCCATGGTGCATCAGCACGCCATCGCTGTCGAAGAGAACTACAAATTCCTCCGCACACCGTTGGATGTGAGCCGCCTGGTGACCGAAGGAGGGCTCGTGGCGGTCGCCCCGGATGCCGACCTGGTGCTCGCCGGCGTGTCGTTCCCGTATGCACGGCCGGAAGTGCGCGCCTTCCTGATGCGGTTCGCGCGCGACTACCACGATTCCACCGGCGTCCCGGTGACGGTCACCAGCCTGGTCCGCCCCGCGGCGCTCCAGCCCAGGAATGCGCACAAGCTGTCGGTTCATCCGGCCGGCATGGCGGTGGATTTCCGCGTCCCCAGGACCCCGGCCGAGCGCGCCTACATCGAGCGGGCCCTGCTGGGAATGGAGAAGGCGGGGATGCTCGACGTGACCCGCGAGCGCACGCCCGCGCACTATCACGTGGCGGTGTTCGCGGAGCCGATGCTGGCGTACCTCGCGCGCCGCGACGCGACCGACCCGATCGTTCCGCGCTCCACTGCCGCGACGAGCGTAGCCGTGACCACGGCGCCGGCGGCGCGGACGCTGGACCAGGTGCCTCGCCGGATGTCGGCCGACTCGATGGACGAGTCTCGCCTGCCCTTCTTCGGCCTGGCGATGGCCGCGCTGCTCGGCATGGCGCTGA
This sequence comes from Gemmatimonadota bacterium, assembly GCA_028287225.1. Classification (GTDB taxonomy): domain Bacteria; phylum Gemmatimonadota; class Gemmatimonadetes; order Gemmatimonadales; family Gemmatimonadaceae; genus AG11. Next base: position 2,883 of record JAQBPZ010000150.1, on the reverse strand, counting down.
TGCTGCTGCACGCGGGGCCCCGGCCGGCGCGCGACCGCCACTAGCGGCAGGACAGTGCGGCGCGCCAGCGGGAACCGCGGGCACGGCGCATCACTTCATGGGACATTCGGCGCGGCACGCGCCACTCGCTCACCGCGCTCCAGCCGAGAGGATCCCCGAATGGCTTCGCCGCTGACGACACTGCCGCGTCCGACGTTCGCGGCACCGGGTGCCGGGAGCGCAGGCTCGCCCCTCCGCGAGCACTACGACGCGGTCCGGCGCCAGACGGAGCACCTGTGTGCGCCGCTCCAGACCGAGGATTACGTCGTGAGCAGCATGCCCGACGTGAGCCCCACCAAGTGGCACCTCGCGCACACGAGCTGGTTCTTCGAGACCTTCGTCCTCGCGACGCACGACGCGAGCTACCGCTCGCCCGACGAGCGCTACGCGTTCCTCTTCAACTCGTACTACGTGCAGGCCGGCGAGCGCCACTGCCGCGCACAGCGCGGGCTGGTCACGCGACCCACGGTGGAGCAGGTCTTCGCGTATCGCGCCCACGTGGACGCGGCAATGCGCCGGCTGATCGACCGCGTGGGTGACGACCGCGCCCATCCAGCGCACCCGCTCATCACCCTCGGCCTGCACCACGAGCAGCAGCACCAGGAGCTGCTCCTCCAGGACATCAAGCACGTCTTCTGGACGAACCCCATGCGGCCCACGTACCGGGAGCGGACGCCCACCCCGCAGCGCGTGACGGAGTCCCGCTGGCACGCGGTGGAGGAAGGCGTCCATCGCATCGGGACGGACGGCGAGGGCTTCGCGTACGACAACGAAGGCCCGTCGCACCGGGTGTTCGTGGAGCCCTTCCGCCTCGCCACCCGCCTCGTCACGAACGGCGAGTACCTCGCGTTCATGGAGGACGGCGGCTATCAGCATCCCGAGCTCTGGCTGTCCGCCGGCCTCGCCACCGTGCAGGAGCACGGCTGGGCGTCGCCGATGTACTGGGAGCGGACGGACGAGGGCTGGACCGAGTTCACGCTGGCCGGCACGGCACCGGTGGACCTCTCCGCCCCGGTGTGCCACGTGAGCTACTACGAGGCCGACGCGTACGCCCGGTGGGCCGGCCATCGGCTGCCCACGGAGGCGGAGTGGGAGGTCGCCGCGCGCGGCGTGCGCATCGAGGGGCCCTTCGTGGAGGCGGAGCGCTACCACCCGAGCCCCGCCTCGGTGTCGGCCGAGGGGCTGTCGCAGCTCTACGGCGACGTCTGGCAGTGGACCTCCAGCGCGTACGTCGCGTATCCCGGCTTCGTCGCCGCCCCCGGCGCGATCGGCGAGTACAACGGCAAGTGGATGGCCGATCAGTGGGTGCTGCGCGGCGCGTCGTGCGCCACGCCGCGCTCGCACGCGCGGCTCACCTACCGCAACTTCTTCCCGTCCGACGCACGCTGGCAGTTCGGCGGCATCCGGCTCGCGAGCGGCGCATGACCGCGCGCTTCGAGCACCTCGACGCGTCGATCACGAGCGTTGCACACGCACCCGGGGCGCGGGGCATGCTCGCCGAAGTGCTGCAGGGGCTGCAGGCGAGCCAGAAGACGCTGCCGCCCAAGCTGTTCTACGACGCCACCGGCGCGGAGCTGTTCGAGCGCATCTGCCTGCAGCCGGAGTACTACCCCACTCGCACCGAGCTCGCGATCCTCCAGGCGCATGCGAGCGAGATCGCACGGCTCGCGGGCCCGCGGTGCGCGCTCGTGGAGTACGGAAGCGGCGCGGGCGTGAAGGTCCGCCTGCTGCTCGATGCGCTCGAGGACCCGGTCGCGTACGTCCCCATCGACATCTCGCGCGAGCAGCTCGCGCGCGTGGCGCGGGACCTGGCCGACGACTACCCCGGGGTCGCGATCGTGCCGGTGGCGGCGGACTACACCACCCGCATCAGCCTGCCCCCGCTTCCGGCCGGCGCGCGGCGGCTCGCGTTCTTTCCGGGATCGACGATCGGCAACTTCCACCCGACGGAGGCCGCGGCGTTCCTCTGGCGCGTCCGCCGCACGGTGGGACCCGCCGGCGCGCTCGTGCTCGGCGTCGACCGGCGAAAGGACGCGCGGGTGCTGGACGCGGCGTACGACGACGCCGCCGGCGTGACGGCCGCGTTCAACCGGAACATCCTCACCCGCCTCAATCGCGAGCTCGGCGCCACGTTCGACGTGGAGCGCTTCGCGCACCGCGCATCCTTCAACGAGGCGTCGAGCCGCGTGGAGATGCATCTCGTGAGCCTCGCCGAGCAGCGCGTGGACGTCGCGGGAACAACGATCCGCTTCGGACTCGGTGAGACCATCTGGACCGAGAGCTCCTACAAGTACGACGCGCAGCGCCTCGAGGAGCTGGTGTCGGCTGCCGGCTTCCGTATCGAGCGCGAGTGGACGGATGACGCCCAGCGCTTCTGGGTGGTGATGCTCACCGTGCGATAGCGGGCGGCCGAGCGCGGGCTAGTGCGCCAGCTCCTCGGCGCGCGCCTGCGAGAACTCGCCGAGGCACCGCGCCCGCACCGGCGCCCAGAGCGGCCCTTCACGGCCGCGATTCCGGTTGCGGCATTCGGTGTCGCGGTACACCAGCCACGCGCGCTGCGCGCTGCGAAGCCGCTGCACGCTCTCCGGCTCCCGCGCGCCGGCCGGCGTTCCCGCCTCGGCGCGGCGCCGGCGGATCTCCGCCTGGTAGTTGCGATCCAGCGTGACGTCGGAGCGCGCGAGGTAGGCGAGCAGGCATCGTCGCTGGTCGGCCATCGCCGGCGACGCGCATGCCGGGGTGGGATAATCGCCGGCGTCGGCCGACGTCGCGGGCGCGGCCGGCGTCTCCACCACGCGCGGCTGCGGGGCCGGCGCGGGACGCACGGCCGGCGGCGTCACCGGGATC
>JAQBPZ010000143.1 GCA_028287225.1 Gemmatimonadota bacterium | reverse complement strand
TTCGTCTCGAACCCGGCCTCGAGCTCCGTGGTGCGCTCCGGGCGCAGGCTGTCGTTGCCCACGGCGGAGTAGACGGCGGTGGGCTGCTCCACGCCGCGGATGTTGGCGTTGAGGCCGTCGAACGAGCGCAGCGCGTCGTTGGAGCCCGGCTGGACGCCCGAGGCGCCGTACGCCGCGCGGAAGCGCAGGCTGTTGAGCCCCCGGATCGTCGGGAAGAACGACTCCTCCGAGGCGAGCCAGGAGACGCTGGCCTTGGGGTAGATCACGCGCTGGAACTTCGTCCCGAACGCGCTGTTCTGGTCCGTGCGCAGCGCGCCCGTGAGGAAGAGCCGGTCGCGGAGGGCCACCGCCTCCTCGAGGAAGATGCCGAGGGTCTTCTGCAGCGTCGTGGACTCGAACGCCTGGGGCGAGGAGCCCCCGCTGGCCGTCGACGTGCCCTGCGTGAGGAACTGGCCGTACGCTTCGGTCTGGGCGGAGCTGAAGTCCACGTACTGGGTGCCGATCGTGGTGCGGGAGTTGACCGTCGGCATGGGATTGAAGGTCGCCGTGGAGCTCAGGTCCGCCGAGAAGTTGCGGAGGTCCGTGCGCGCGGCGTCGGCGAAGCCTTCACGATAGCGCGACGAGATCGGCGGTCCTTCCCCGCGCAGCAGGAGATCCTGGTCGGCGCGCGAGGTCTGGTCGTTGCCCACGGTGCCGCGCACCTGGAGCCACGCGTACGGGCGGAACTGCGCGTTGGCGCCCAGGATGAAGCGGTTCACCCCCTGGCCGACCTTCTCCTGCCAGCTGTAGCCCGGCGTCCAGGCGCGGTAGCCGTACAGCGGCGTGCCCGGGCTCGGAATGGTGCCGGTGGTGGAGACGAAGCCGTTCTCCCGGTAGCCCGGGCCCCCGAAGAGGTGCGAGCCGAGGCCCGCCGTGGCGTTCGACTCCAGGGAGAAACGCGTATCGCTGTTCACGAAGCCCGAGTTGATGCCGACGTCGAGCTTCGGGGAGAGCGCCGCGTTCAGGTTGATGCGGAAGGAGTTCTTGACCTGCGCATTGGGCCGGTCGGTGTAGTCGCGCAGCGGCGTGCCCAGCGAGTCGAAGCGCTGGCGCTCGAACGCGGGAAGGGTGAGCACGCCCGTCTCGTTCGCGCGGTCGCCGGAGATGAAGTAGCGCACCGCCTCCGTGCCGCCCGAGACCTGCAGGCCGAAGCCGGTGCGGTTGCCGGTGCCCAGGGGCGTGGCGACGGGATCGTAGATGGGGCTGTAGATGCGGACGCTGTCGCGCACGCACGTGCCCGACGAGATGACCGGCAGCGTGCACTCGCGGTAGGCGGTGGCCCCCGGCGTGTGGCCGGCGATCGTGTAGTTGGTCTGGTAGTGGTTGCGGTCGGTGATGACGCCGCCTTCGGTGTGCAGGGCCCACTGCGTCACGCCGGCCCGTCCCTTCTTCGTGGTGATCACGACGACGCCGTTCGCCGCGTCGGTGCCGTACAGCGTGGCGGCCGACGGTCCCTTCACGATCTCGATGTTCTCGATCTCCTCGGGGTTCAGGTCGCCGACGCGGCTCGGACGGTTGCCGCCGGTGCTGAAGCCGGACGCCTGGTTGCTCGTCATGCGCACGCCGTCGATCACGTAGATCGGGTCGTTGCTGAGCGAGAGGCTGTTGTTGCCCCGGATGCGGATGCGCGATCCCGTGCCGGTCTGCGTGCCGCTCAGCACCGAGACGCCCGGGGCGCGCGAGTTGAGCAGGTCGGAGGCATTGCTGATCGCGGAGGTGCGCGTGACTTCGGCGGCCTTGATGTTGGAGATCGAGTTGCCGATCTCCACGCGGCGCTGCTCGCCGGTGGCGGTGGTGACCACCGGCTCCAGCTCGATCACGGCCTTGCCGAGCGACAGGTCCACCGTGGTGGTGACGCCCGCCACGACGGTGATGGCGCGCTTGCCCTCGGCGTAGCCGATGCGCACGGCGCGCAGCTGGTGCGTGCCGGGCGGCACGGTGCGCAGCGTATACCGGCCATCATTGTTGGTGGTGGCGCCGACGTTGGTGCCGACGATGGCGACCTGCACGTCGGAGATCGGCTGGCCGCTGCCGGTTTCCGTGACACGACCGGTCACGACGGTTTGCTGCGCGTGCGCGACGACGGCTGTCCCGAACAGAAGTCCGAGGGACAGGGTCGCGCGCCAGACGCGCGAACAGGTGGGATGCATCCGGGTCCTCTTGCTCGTGGTGGGTGATGGCGAATCGAGGTGCTCGATCGACCGTGCTCGCCGGTGCCGGGGCGCCAGCGTCGTCTCCAGGGGGTGGTTCGGGTGCATCACGCGGAGGGAACGACGGGTGCGACTGGATGCGAGGACGGGCGATGTTCTCCCCAGGCGCCGCTGGCGTCAAGGAGAGTCCTCGGAGCACTTCACCCCGGCTGATGGCCGCGCGTCACTCGCGCCCGTCGATTCCGGGCCCGCGCGGGGCGCACGACGCCGCGGTTCGCTTGCTGCCCGTGCGGGCGTCGGGTAGCTTTCCCCGGCTTTCAGGCCCATTCCATCAGACAGACAGGCTTCCGCATGGCGAGCTACCGTTTCGCGAAGCGCCCGAGCTCGGGCGACGCGATTGCGTTCGAGAAGGGGGTCCTCAGCGTCCCCGGCAACCCGGTCATCCCCTTCGTGGAAGGCGACGGGACGGGCCCCGACATCTGGCGCGCCTCGGTGCGCGTGTTCGACGCCGCCCTGAAGAAGGCGTACGGCTCCGAGCGGAAGGTGAGCTGGATGAAGGTCTACGCGGGCGAGGAGTCCCACGCGGTCACCGGTGAGTGGCTGCCGCAGGAGACCCTGGACGCCTTCACCGAGTTCCGCGTCTCCATCAAGGGCCCGCTCTCCACGCCGGTGGGCGGCGGCATCCGCTCGCTCAACGTGACGCTGCGCCAGGTGCTCGACCTCTACGCCTGCATCCGCCCGGTGCGCTACTTCGAGGGCGTCGGCAACCCGATGAAGGAGCCCGAGAAGCTCGACGTCGTGATCTTCCGCGAGAACACCGAGGACGTGTACGCGGGCATCGAGTGGAAGGCCGGCTCCAGGGAGGCGGAGGAGATCGCGGACCTGCTGCGCACCAAGTACGGGGCGGAGATCCGCGCCGGCTCCGCGCTGGGCATCAAGCCGATGTCCGAGTTCGGCAGCAAGCGCCTGGTGAAGATGGCGATGCAGTATGCGCTCGCCAACGGCCGCAAGTCGCTGACGCTGGTGCACAAGGGCAACATCATGAAGTACACGGAAGGCGCCTTCCGCGACTGGGGCTACGAGGTGGCGGCCAGCGACTTCAAGGGGCAGTTCTGCACGGAGGCGGACCTCTCCAAGGGCGGCAACGCCTCGCGCGCCGACTGCCTGGTGGTGAAGGACCGCATCGCCGACGCGATGTTCCAGCAGCTGCTCCTGCGCCCCGACGAGTACGACGTGATCGCGACGCCGAACCTCAATGGCGACTACCTCTCCGACGCGGCGGCGGCACAGGTCGGCGGGCTCGGCCTGGCGCCCGGCGGCAACGTGGGCGACGGCGTGGCGGTGTTCGAGGCGACCCATGGCACGGCCCCCAAGTACGCGAACCTCGACAAGATCAACCCGGGCAGCGTGATCCTCTCGGGGGTGATGATGTTCGAGTACATGGGCTGGAAGGAGGCGGGCGAGCTCATCGTCCGCGGCCTGGAGGCCGCCATCAAGAGCAAGCGCGTGACGTACGACCTGGCGCGCCAGATGCCGGGCGCTACCGAGGTCAGCACCTCGGCGTTCGGCGACGAGATCATCAAGGGGATGGGAGCGTAACGCCCATCCGTCCCACTCCCTCACGCGCACCATGACGATCTCGATCTCCGCCGGGCCGGCCGATCTCGGCACGCTCGACACGCCCCTGCTCGTTCTCGCCCTCCCGGACCAGGCGGGCGCCACCACCGGCGCGCCGCCCGCGCTGGAGTCACTGGACATGGCGCTCGGCGGCGCCCTTGGCCGTACGCTGCGCCGTGGCGACTTCCGCGGAAAGCGCGACGAGTCGCTGCACCTCTCCGGCGGCGACGCCGGCCCGCAGCGCGTGCTCCTGATCGGCATCGGCACGCCGACCGAGCGCGCAGGCGCCTACCGCCGCGCCGGCGCGCTGGCCGCGCGGCAGGCGGCGAAGATGGGGGTGGGCTCCATGGCCTTCGGCGCCAACGGGCTCTCGGCGCGCGAAGTGGAGGCGCTCGTGCTCGGGCTCTCCGCCGGCGCATGGGAGTACACGGACACCAAGACGCCGCCCCCCGAGGCCGAACGCCGTGCGCCACTGACGAGCGCGCGCGTCCTTGGCAGCGACGCCGCGGCGCTGGAGCAGGGCGTTGCCGCCGGCGTCGCCCTGGCCGAGGGCCATGGCCTGGCCCGCACGCTCGGCATGATGCCCGGCAACCTGTGCACCCCCGAGTTCCTGGCGCAGACCGGCCGCGACATCGGGGCGCGGCACGGCATGAACGTCACGGTGCTCGGCCGCATGGAGCTGGAGGCGCTGCGCATGGGCAGCTTCCTCTGCGTGGCGCAGGGCGCGCCGCAGGAGGATCCCAAGCTGATCGCCCTGGAGCACTGGGGCGGGAAGAAGGGCGACGCACCCGTGATCCTGGTGGGGAAGGGACTCTGCTTCGACTCCGGCGGCATCTCCATCAAGCCCGCGCAGGGCATGGAGTGGATGAAGTTCGACATGTGCGGCGCGGCCGGCGTGCTCGGCGCGATGGAGACGATCGGGCGCCTCGGGCTCCCGATCAACGTGGTGGGCCTCGTGGGCTCCACCACGAACATGCCGTCGGCCACCGCGGTGAAGCCCGGCGACGTGGTGCGCAGCATGTCCGGGAAGTACATCGAGATCATCAACACCGACGCCGAGGGACGGCTCGTGCTCGCCGACGTCCTCAGCTACGCGCGCCAGTACAAGCCGGCCGCGGTGGTGGATGCGGCCACCCTCACGGGCGCGTGCGTGATCGCGCTCGGCCACACCGCCACGGGCGTGATGGGCAACGACGACGCGCTCGTGCAGGAGGTTCTCCGCGCCGGCACCACGGCGGGCGAGCCCGGCTGGGCGCTCCCCATGTGGGACGACTACAAGGAGCTCATCAAGTCCGACGTGGCCGACATCAAGAACTCCGGCGGGCGGCCGGCGGGCACGATCTCGGCAGCGCTCTTCCTCGCGGAGTTCGCCAACGAGTACCCGTGGGTGCACCTCGACGTCGCCGGCACGGCCTACACCGAGTCGGACCTCGGGACGGTGCCGCGCGGCCCGACCGGCGTGCCCGTGGGGACCTTCGTCGAGTTCGTGCGAGGCCGAGCCGGGTGATCGTACGCGCCCTGCGGCATGTGGTGCTCCTCGGCCTCGGCGCGCTCGCCGGGGCCGTTTTGCCGGTGCGTGCCGCGGCGCAGGTGCCGGTGCGGCGGGACACCACCACGCGGCGCGATACGCTGCCGCGGCCCGACGACACGCGCCCGGCGCCCGGCGACACCG
>JAQBPZ010000089.1 GCA_028287225.1 Gemmatimonadota bacterium | reverse complement strand
GGCAAGAAGCTGGAGTACTTCGACCAGCCGAACAACAAGCGCTACCTGCCATACGTCATCGAGACCTCGGTCGGCGCCGACCGCGCGACGCTCGCGGCGCTGGTGAACGCGTACCGCGAGGAGACGGTGGAAGGCGAGGCGGAGGGGCGCACGGTGCTGCGCCTGCACCCGTCGCTCGCGCCCATCAAGGCCGCGGTGTTCGCGCTCACGAAGAAGGAGGGCATGCCCGAGATGGCGCACCGCATCGCGGGCGACCTGCGGACACGCTTTCCCGTGGACTACGACGAGACGGGCAGCATCGGCAAGCGCTACCGCCGCCAGGACGAGGTGGGCACCCCGTTCTGCATCACGGTGGACGGGGACTCGGTGAAGGACGGCACGGTGACGGTCCGCGACCGCGACACCCTGCAGCAGGAGCGCATCGGCGCCGACGCGCTCAACGGCTACCTCGCGGAGCGGCTGCCGGGATGAGTGCGGCGCCCCTGTCCATCGAGCGGCTGCGGCAGGACGGCGAGCGCTTCCTGGTGGAGCTGTCGCGCGAGTTCTACGAGGCGCACGCGGGCCTCAAGCCCACGGCCGAGCTGCAGCCGATCTATCACAGGTACCGCGCGATCCTCGGGGAGGGCGCGCTCGAGCTGACGCGCGACTACTTCCAGTCCAGCGCCGAGGGGAGCGAGGAGCGCCGCTCGGCGCGGGTGCTGCTGGACTGGCAGGTGGAATCGCAGAGCAGCCGCCAGCTCGCCGCGCAGGACGAGCGGGAGATCGCCTGGGAGAGCGAGGCCGTGGTCCGCGTGGAGGACGGGCGGCAGATCCCCTATCAGGCGGTGAGCATCGAGCTCGGGAACAGCACCGACCCCGCCGAGCGCGCGATGATCGAGCGCGCGCGCCGCGCGCTCGTGGAGAAGGAGCTGGCGCCGTTGAAGCGCGAGCGCTTCCAGCGCGAGCGGGACATCACCGAGTCGCTCGACATCGCCGACGGCTACAACGCGACGTGGGAGCAGTTGAGCGGCATCTCGCTGGCGAGCCTGCGCGCGGAGTGCGAGGCGTTCCTGCGGGACACGCAGGCGATGTGGGACGAGGTGGCGCCGTCGTTCGTGAAGAAGGCCATCGGCATGAACATCCGCGAGATGTCGCGGGCCGACGCGCTCGCGCTCTTCCGGGCCCGCGAGTTCGACGAGTACTTCCCCGCCAACCGGATGGACGCGTCCATCCGGAAGCAGGTCCGCGAGATGGGCATCGACCCCGATGCGGCGGGCCGCGTGCGCTACGACATCGGCGAGCGCGAGGGAAAGCGCTCGCGCGCCTTCTGCTCGCCGGTGCAGGTGCCCGACGAGGTGTACCTGGTGCTGCGTCCGCACGGCGGCCAGACCGACTGGAACACCTACCTGCACGAGCTGGGGCACGCGCTTCACTTCGCGTACATGCGTCCCGACCATCCCATGGAGTTCCGCTACATGGGCGACAACTCGGTCACGGAAGGGTACGCGATGCTGTTCGACCACCTGATGCAGGACCCGGGGTGGCTGCAGCGGTACACCGGGCTCGAGAAGCGCACCACGCCCGCCTTCCTGCACAGCGCCGGCTTCGAGGAGCTGCACTTCCTGCGTCGCTACTCGGCCAAGCTGATCTACGAGACGCAGCTGTATGGGGGCGCGGTGTCGTGGGACGCGCTGCCGGACCTGTACGTGGACCTGCTCACCTCCGCGACCACCTTCCAGTACGCGCGCGCCGACGCGTTCGTGGACGTGGACCCGCGCTACTACGCCGCGCGCTACCTGCGTGCCTGGCAGCTCCAGTCGGTGCTCACCGAGACGCTCGTGGAGCGCTACGACGCCGACTGGTGGCGCAACCCGCGCTGCGGGCCCTGGGTGATGCAGTCGCTGTTCGGCGAAGCCCAGCGCGAGCTCGCGCACGAACAGGCGCAGCGGGTGTCAGGGAAGACCCTCGGCTTCGCGCCGCTGGTTCGCAGCATCGAGCGGATGCTGGGATAGGGCTCGTGTCCGCTCGTGGGCGGGGGCCGCGTCGTCCCGCGCCGCTGGCGGCCGGTCCACGGCCTCGTCGTGTCGCACGGGCGCGCCGGCCAGCGTCGCCCCGCCCGCCGTGCCCGGGAGGGCCATCACGCGTACCACCGGCAGGTCGGCTCGGCGGGCGGCCGCCGGCCCTGTGATCTCGCGGTCGTGCAGCTTGTCCTTGCTCATGTCGGCTCCGGATGTCCGTGCGCTGATGGGTGCACCGTGATGCGGCGGCCCACGCCATCCATGCGACAGTCGTGCCCGTGGCTCCACCCCCTGTGGGCGGGTCGCGCGCGCCGCGTGGACGGGGTTAGCATTCGGCTGCCGATGGACTCGCCACCCGATTCGACCGCCTCCCCGAGACGCCGACGCATGCCCCTGCTCGTGTTCCCGATATCGCACGCCGGCGCCGAGCGCACGCCATGACGTCCACGGTACCGAATGCCGGCATGGCCGGCGCCCACGAGCCCGACTGGCCCGCCGCGCACATCGAGACGCTCGCGCACCTCCAGGCGATGCTGCGCATGAACACCGTCAACCCGCCCGGCAACGAGCTCCTGCTCGCGCAGCACCTCGAGACCGCGCTCAAGGCGGCCGGCATCGAGACGCAGCTCTACGAGCCCACGCCGGGCCGCGGAGCAGTGGTCGCGCGGCTCCGTGGCGACGGCAGCCGGCAGCCGGTGCTCCTCATGGCCCACATGGACACCGTGGGGGTGGAGACCGAGCACTGGAGCGTGGACCCGTTCGGCGGCGTGATCCGGGACGGCTACGTATACGGCCGCGGCGCCATCGACGACAAGGGCATGCTCGCGGTGAACCTCGAGACCATGCTGCTGCTCAAGCGGCACGTGATCGACGCCGGCGGCACGCTGTCGCGCGACGTGATCTTCGTCGCCAACTCCGACGAGGAGGCGAGCGGCGAGTGGGGGATGGGCTGGCTGCTGCGCCACCAGCCCGATCTCGTGCGCGCCGAGTTCGCGCTCAACGAGGGCGGGCGGATCCGCGTGGTCAACGGGCGGCCGCTCTACGTGGCCCTCCAGAACACGGAGAAGGTGCCGCACGTCGTGACGGTCACCGCGCACGGACCGGGCGGACACGCGTCGATCCCCCTGGCCGGCAACGCGGTCCTGCGCCTCGGCCGCGCCCTCGCGCGGATCTCCGCCTACCGCGAGCCGGTGCAGATGAACCCCACGACGCGCGAGTTCTTCGCGGAGCTCGGCCGCGTGTGGCCGCATCGCGAGGAGCGGCTCGCCATGGGCGACGTCGCCAGCGGCGACACGCGCCGGGTGCAGCGCGGCGCGCGCGTGCTCGAGCGCATTCCCGTGTTCGACGCCGTGCTGCGCAACGGCGTCTCGGCCACGATCGTGGACGGCGGCATGCGCTCGAACGTGATCCCCACGGAGGCCACCGCGACGCTCAACGTGCGCACGCTGCCCGGGCACTCCATCGACGGCGTGGTGCGCCGGCTGGAGCGCTGCATCGCCGATCCCCTCGTCAGCGTGGCGGTCACCGAGCGCGGAGAGGACGCGCCGGCCTCCGACTTCGGCTCGGCGCTGTTCGTCGCCCTCCGCCAGAGCGCGCAGGCGCTGGACCCGGCGCTCGCCGTGGTGCCCTACATGAGCACCGGCGCCACCGACAGCGCGCGCCTGCGCGCCGTGGGCATCCAGGCCATCGGCGTGCTGCCCTTCCCGATGAACCAGGACGACGAGGACCGCATGCACGGCAACGACGAGCGCGTCCCGGTGGCCAGCCTGGAGTTCGGGCTGCGGCTGGTGTACGGGGCGATCTGGCGGGTGGCGCGCTGACCGCGCCTGCCACCTCGCGCTGGGGCCTGGCTGTGTAGCGTACGCGAATCGCTGCGAATGGGGAGCGAATTTGTGCGATTGCCACCCGGCGGCCATCGAGCACCCATGCAGCTCACCGGACCCTTGCTGCCGATGTGATGCGAGAATGCGTGAAGTCAGCTTTCGATTCGCGAGAATTCGCCACACATTCGCAGCGATTCGCGTACGCAAAAAGGCCCCAGCGGCCCCGGCGCCGCTGGCCCGTGGCGTGTCCCGGGTACATATTGGCCGTGTGACTGGAGCTAACCCCATGACCAGCGATCGGTTGCGCACCGGGCCCGAGGGTACCGACTCCGGGCTGCGCGAGCTGATTGCGATCCGCGAGATCGTGCATGCCTTCCTCACGGCCGACCGGCCGGAGGAGGTCTTCCAGTTCGCGCTGGACCGGGTCAGCCCGCTCGTCGGCGCCTCGTTCGCCTGCGTCTACCTGGTGGACGGCGCCTCCGAGCTGATGCGCCTTGCCGCCGTGCACAACTGGCCCGAGCGCTTCGCGCCCTTCCTCGGGGAGATGCGCGTGCGGCTCGGCTTCGGGCCCAGTGGCGAGGCGGCGTCGGAGCGACGGGTGATCGAGGTGCCCGACGTGCTGGCGGACCCCAGCCTGGAAGACTGGGCCGAGGTCGCGAACGAGCTCGGCTTCCGCGCGATCGTCGCGCTGCCGCTCCAGACCGGCGACGGCGTCCTCGGCGCCGTCGCCTTCTACTTCGGGGCCGCCGGCGCGATCAGCGCCGAGACCCGCTCGCTGCTCCGCATGGTGGCCGACCAGATGGCGGCCACGGCGCAGAAGGCGCGGCTGATCGAGGACCTGCGCCGCGCGAACGGCGCGCTGCTCGAGACCAACGCGGAGCTGGAGCGGCAGTACGTCGCGCTGCTCGACGCGCGCCGCGTGAAGGACGAGTTCCTCGCCAACATCTCGCACGAGCTGCGCACGCCGCTCACCGCGGTGATGGGCTACCTCGCGCTCATGGAAGAGGGGCTCGCCGGCCCCGTCACCGCCGAACAGCTTCGCACGCTCACCCAGGTGAAGTCGTCGAGCCAGCACCTGCTGGACCTCATCGGCGACCTGCTGGAGCTCACGACGCTGAAGCGCGGCGGCCTGGAGGTGAACCCCACCGCCTTCGACGTGCGCGAGCCGCTGCACGACGCGGTGACGGCGACACGCGGCCGCGCCGACCACGTCGCGCTGCGCGTGAGCGAGCCCGATGCGCCCACCATGATGGTGAGCGACCGCCGCAAGATCGCGAAGATGCTCGTGGCGCTGCTGTCGAACGCCTACAAGTTCACGCCCACGGGCGAGGTGCGCCTCTCGGTGGAGGTGCGCGACGGGCGCGCGGTGTACCGCGTGCAGGACACCGGCATCGGCATTCCGGAGGAGATGCGCGGGCTGGTGTTCGAGGAGTTCCGGCAGGTGGACGGCTCCAGCACGCGCCGGTACGGCGGGTCGGGGCTGGGACTCTCGCTCGCCCAGCGACTGGCCCGCCTCCTGGGCGGACAGATCTTCGTCGACTCGGCCATCGGGGCGGGCTCCACGTTCCGCGTGGAGCTGCCCCTGGAGTACCGCGACGAGCAGGGGCCCCGCTAGCTCGCGGCCAGTCCCCCGAATCGGCCGGCGTGCTCCGACGACCATGGGCGTCCCTTGCCCATCGCCTCCCACTCCGGCGCATAGAACTCCTCGCAGCAGAGGAGCACCACGCGGTCCCACAGCGACCGCCGCGCCACGGCGTCGTTCAGGCGCTGCACCGCCGGCAGCTGCATCCACGCGCTGCGCAGCCCGATGAGCAGCCGCTCGGCACGCACGGCGTCGCGCTGGCGCGCCTCGCTGGCCAGGCGTCGCGCCGCATCGCGGATGGCGCGGTCGGACGCGCGCTTGTCCCCGCGCCCGGTCAGCCGGTCCGCCCCATAGACCGACACCACGAGGCCGAGCGCCTCGATCCCGGTGAGGTTGACCGGGTCAGGAACGATACGTGGAGCGGGTCCCGCCCGTGGGGGCCGGCGGTCGCGTGCGGTGGGACGTCGTGGCAGGCGCATCGAAAGTCTCCAGCGGCCTCGGGAAGATCATCGCGGGGCGCCACACGCTGGGCGTCGCTCGCGCTCATACCATCGTGCAAACCGACGCAGGGCGCAAGACAGATGTTTCAGGCGCTGCCGACGAGCTTCCTTCCACTGCGCGCCGATGGCCGGGCGGCACTCCCCGCCACGCGACGACCCCCGTTAACTTCACCTGTCTCACGGGTACCCGCACGGGCGCCCGCGCCACCTCGCTTGCCCCGGTGCCTCCATGAACCAGACCCAGCGTACCCTGCAGGAATACCGCTCGGCGCTCACGCCGGCGCAGGTCCTGGCCGCGGCGAAGAAGTTCTTCGCGAGCCGGCCGAACATCTACGCCGTGTTCCCGGACCAGGAGGGGCCGAACCACCTGTCGTTCCGCGGACAGGGCACCGAGGAGCTCCTGATCGCCGCCATCGAGCGCGACGGTGCAACGCTCGTGACGGGTTCCTCGTATCTGTTCGACATGCAGATCGCCCGCTTCTTCACCACCCTCGCGCCGTACGCCCTCACCGAGAACCTGCTGCCGCCCGGACCCGCGGCGGTGCAGGCGCCGGATCGCGAGGCGCGCGCATGACCGCCTTCGTGAACCAGCTCCGCGCTCGCGGGGAGCCCATTCGCATGGCGCCCGCGGGCGCACCGGCCATCACGGTTCGCGTGGAGATGGCGGAGGTCTGGGACACGGTGAAGCTCATCGTCTCCCCCGACGAGCCGGTGCGGGGGCTCAAGGTGCGCGCCCTCGCCGTGCTGTATCCGGGCGGCGACGTCCAGGATTTCGTGATCAAGCTCAAGGGCTGGGAGATCTTCAACGAGGAGAGCACCACGCTGACGGCGGTCGGCGCGGTGGACGGCACGATCTTCCTGATCGAGCACCGCCTGCGACGCCCCGTCCGCTGAGCACCGCCGTGGCGGGGCCGGCTGCGGACCTGGACAGTGGGGCCCTGCGCGAGGCGCTGCTCGCCCTGCGCACGGAAGTCGGCCGGCGCATCGTGGGGCAGGAGACCGCGCTCGACGAGATCCTCATGGCGCTCGCGGCCGGGGGCCACGCGCTGCTCGTGGGCGTGCCGGGCCTCGCGAAGACGCTGATGATCCGCTCCATCGGCGAGGCGCTGTCGCTCGACTTCCGCCGCATCCAGTTCACCCCCGACCTCGTGCCGAGCGACATCACCGGCAGCGAGATCCTCGAGGAAGATTCCGCGACCGGCGGCCGCAGCTTCCGCTTCGTGCGCGGGCCGATCTTCGCCAACATCGTCCTGGCCGACGAGATCAACCGCGCGCCGCCGCGCACGCAGGCCGCGCTGCTGGAGGCGATGCAGGAGCACCGCGTCACCGCCGCGGGCGAGACGCTGCGGCTGCCGGAGCCGTTCTTCGTGCTGGCCACGCAGAACCCCATCGAGCAGGAGGGGACGTACCCGCTCCCCGAGGCGCAGCTGGACCGCTTCATGTTCAATGTGGTCATGGACTACCTGCCGGAGGCGGATGAGGTGCAGGTCATCCTGCGGACCACCGGCGGACGGCCCGCAGCGATTGAGCCCATCTTCACCGGGGCCGACGTGCAGCGCTTTCACCGTCTGGTGCAGCAGGTGCCGGTGACCGAGGAGCTGGTGACCTACGCCGTGCGCCTGGCGGCGGCCTCGCGGCCGCATCAGCAGGGCACGCCGGATTTTGTGAACCAATGGGTGAGCTGGGGCGCGGGAACGCGGGCCGGCCAGTCCCTCATTCTGGGAGCCA
>JAQBPZ010000072.1 GCA_028287225.1 Gemmatimonadota bacterium | reverse complement strand
CCACCCGCTTGCCGACGTGAAAATCACCGAACTCCGCGTACTCGGCGCTCACTTCGTCGAAGCGCATGTCGGTCACGATCTTCTTGAACGTCAGCGGGTCGGCGGCGAAGAGCGTGACACCCCACTCCCACGCGTCGAGGCCCAGCGCGCCGCTGATCACCTGCACCACGCGTCCCGCATAGCCGCGGCCCGTCATGCCGTGCGCCATCATCAGGCGGCTCCGCTCCTCCAGCGGGAGCGCGTACCAGTTCTGCCCCACCGCGCGCCGCTTCGACATCGGGTAGAAGCAGACGAACGGCATGTCGGCCGGCTGCTCCGGGAACAGGCGGCGCTGCACGTGCGGGCTCGCGCGCTCGGCCTCCACGCGCTTCTCCATCTCCGCGCGATGCTCGGCGTCGCCAACGGCTCCCTGCCGCGCGTGGGCGGCCTGCGCGAGCTGCGCGCTGGCGTGATAGAGCCCCGCCTCGGTGATGCTGAGGAACGACCAGGTGGGCGTGAGCAGGTCGAACAGCTCGGCACGTGCCACCATGCGCTGCGCGTCGCCGATGTCGTCCAGCGTCGGCCGAAAGTGCATGAGCATCACGTCGGCGCTGGATCCCACGAGAGGCACCACCGCGCTCCATCCCCCCACCGCCGGCGTCTCCACCTCGGCCAGCATCCGCGCCGCGCCGCCACGCAGGGCCTCCAGCCGGTCGGGGCCGAGCGCGCGCAGCGCCGTCCGGTTCCAGGTGAGCACCTGGTGGAGGACGTACCAGCCTTCGGTGGTTTCCGGCGGGTGCGCGCGCGGACGGGCGGGAGCGGGGGCGGAAGCAGGAGAGTCGGTCATGGTACGCGAAAGATGGCGGACCACGCACCACGCTGGCAGAGGGCGCCTAGCTCGGCAGCGCGGGCCTCGGCAGGCGGCCGAGCATCGCGGCGAGCGCGCGGTCCAGGTCGGGCATGCCGAACGGCTTCCCGATCACGGGGCAGTCCAGCGTGGCGTGCTCCAGCTCCTCGTCCGCAAAGGCGGTATCCCCCGTCGTGACGAGCAGCCGGCCCGCGAGCGTTGGGTGATCCAGGAGGATGCGCCGGCAGAGTGCGCTGCCCGACAGATCGGGCAGGTGCAGGTCCACGAGGACGACGTCGAGGAGCACCGCGAGGTCCTCGAGGAGCTCCAGGGCCTCCGCGGCGGACCGCGCCTCGGAGACCTGCCACCCCTGGCGACCCAGATACCGATGCAGCACGAAGCGGAGTGCCTGCTCGTCGTCCACGAGGAGGATGCGGCGCGCGGCGACGCCCGGGCGTCGAGAGTCCGGCATGTGCTGGGAACGGGGAGTGTGATGGGTGGCACCTCCCATTATCGGACGCGGCGGGTCATTTCGTGACTGTCCGAGAGTGCGACGACGACGCCGACGGGCCGTACTCGCGGCTGCGCCAGCGCGTGGGCCGGCGGATGGTGGACAGGAGGATCCGCAGGGCGGCGAGGGGATCGGCGCTCGGCGAGAGCCAGAAGGCCAGCCCGCGGCGCGCGTAGGATCCGGCCAGCGCGAGCTGGAGCAGCACTCGCACCGTGAGGAGCAGGGCGGACGTGATGAGCACCGGCGCGAGATGCCCCAGCGTCACCGAGGCGCCGAATGCCCACCGCGCTCCCGCGACGAGGAGCACGGGTAGCGGCGTGCCCTGCACGACGGCAAGGAAGAGCACGTCGCCCCATTGCCGCGCCATGGACGACGCATCCTTCAGGTCCAGGGACCGGCCCCATTCGCGCCAGGCTTCGCGCGCCGAGGTGTACGACTGCACGTCGTAGAGGCGCGAGCCGTCCAGGAAGCCCACTCGCCAACCCGCGCGCGCGAGGTGCCGCACGAGGGTGACGTCGTCGCAGAACGAGGCGCGCGCGCTCGCGTAGCCTCCCGCCGCGCGCAGGGCCTCGCGCCGCGCCAGGAAGCACTGGCCGTTCGCCATGACGCGCTGCGGATCCACGTCGGTGCCCGCCGCCCCGAAGCGGTAGACGAGGGTCACCAGCAACGCGGGCTGGAGCCACCGTTCCGCGGCCGTGCTGGTGCGGAAGCGCGGGGAGAACGACACCGCGTCATAGCCGTGGGCCACCGCCGCCGTCACGGCGCCTCCCGCGAGGCCGGGAGCCGGAACGGTGTCCGCGTCGATGCCCAGAACCCAGTCCCCGGACGCCTGCGCGAGCCCGTGCTCCAGCGCCCAGACCTTCCCCACCCACCCTTCGGGAAGCGGGTCGTCGCGGAGCAGGCGAATGCGCGAGTCCCGCGCGCCGGCGGCGAGCACGACAGCACCGGTGCCGTCCGTGCTTCCGCTGTCCACCACGAGAATCTCGCGGACGAGGCGCCCCTGCGTCTCCAGCCCCGCGAGGCAGGGGCCGATGCGGTGCGCCTCGTCGAGCGCCGCCACGATGATGCTGACGTCGCCCGCCGCTGCGTCAGCCTCCAGCCGCGGCGCGACTGGCGGGCGCCGATGGCGGCCCGGCAGCAGCCGCACGAGCAGCAGCACGAGCGCCGCGCCCTGGACCGCGGCAAGGAAGGTGAGCACCGTCCGAAGCTGGCCGGCCCCGTTCGGGGGTGCGACGATCAGCCGTGCTGCCGGTCCAGCGTGACCCGCATCGGCAGCTCGATGCCGACGGCCATGCGGGCCGCCGGCACGGCACGCGCCAGGTATTCCTGCAGGGTGGCGACCGCGCAGCGCAGCCAGTCCGCCGGGATGGGGCTCAGCCGGCGCTTCTCCCCCTGGGTCTCGAAGCACAGCCAACCGGCATGGAGCCCGTTGCCGAGGGCGAGCCGTCCTCCCGGGCGCTGGCGACGATCGGGGGCGCCGCGGCGTTCGCTGCTGATGGGGAGCGCCCCCGCCGACCGCCGCTCGGCGGCCCGTCGCTCAGCCAGCCGGGGAACGATGTCCCAGGCCTGCCACTCGACCCCCGAGGCATCCGTGAAGCTGCGATAACCCATCGTGCCTCCTTCCGGCGCGGCCGGCCGTCCGCGATGCCTGCCCCCTCGAGTGGGTCGAGCCCGGCAGGCATCGCTATCCTCATGTCGACAAGCAGGTTGAGTGCCATGTTGCACGCAGCGATCTTGCTGCGCCGGCGCGGCAGCCGATCGCGAGTGGCGGTTGCGCGGCGTCCTGTCATCCGGCATCTCTCGCGGGTCGCCCGGCACGCCGGGTGCATTGCGCTGTGCCAACTTTCTCCCCCCAGGAGCTCTTTCGTGCGTCCACTCGCCATCGCGCTGTTCCTTTCCCTTGCCACTGCGCAGTCCGCAATGGCGCAGGGTGCCGACACCGTACAGCACGACAAGACGTTCCTGACCCGGCGCGACGTCGGTCTGGCGGGAGCCGCGCTCGGTGCCACGGCGCTGCTGTCGCGCTGGGACACCGACATCGCGCGCGCCTCGCAGGGAGGACGGTTCAATGATTCGTCGCTCAGGCGGTTGTCGCTCCGCGTCAGCAAGGTGAACGAGACGACGCTCACCGTCGGCGGCATCCTCGTCTACGGCGTCGCGCGCCTCGCCGGCCAGCGGACGGTCACCGACGTGGCCCTGCATGCCACCGAATCGGTGGTGCTCGCGAGCCTCGCAAGCCAGCTCATTCGCGGACCGCTCGGCCGCTCGCGCCCCTACGTGACCCACGACTCCGATCAGTATGACTTCAACTTCGGGGCCGGGTTCAAGCGCGGGGCCGCCGGTTTCGACCACCGCGCATTTCCCTCCATCCACACGTCGTCGAGCATGGCGGTGGCCACCGTGCTCGTGATGGAGATGCGGAAGCGTCACGTGCGCGCCACGCCGTTCATCGCCCCGGTGCTCTTCGCCGCCGGCCTGCTGCCCGGGCTCGCGCGCATCCAGCTGGACCAGCACTGGGCGAGCGACATCTTCGCCGGTGCGGCGATGGGCGTGTTCTCGGGATACAAGGTGGTGTCGTACAGCCACGATCATCCCGGGAACGCCTTCGACCGGGTGCTGCTCAAGGCGAGCGTGATGCCCGACCCGCACGGAGGCTTCCGCCTGTCGTTCAACCCTGGACAGTAGGACCCGCGGTGGGTGCGGCCGCCTGGCAGTCAGTCGGACTACCACGCGGTCGTACCGTCCCTGCGACGGTCATCCCGTGAGCGAGGGGAACCGGGATCGTCCGTCCCTGCGGATCGACCGGCCAGGCTGCATGGAAGATGGATGCCCGGTTCCCCTCGCTCACGAGACGACGGTTCGAGTGGCCTGACGTCGCCGTAGACGGATCCACCGTCCGGGCGACATCAGAGTCCGCTCGGGAAGGTCTCCGGCGCCTCGCCGCCCTCCCACACGGTGCTCCGCTCGAGCGGCTCCAGCGCGCGCGTCTCGTCCAGGTGGATGAAGAGGTCGAACTGCCGCGGCAGGTCCACCTCGAAGTAGTGGCTCATGCGCTCCGTCTCGGGGCGGTAGATCACGCCGATCGCGCGCTCGATGCGCCGCTCCGCGAGCGCGGCGGCAACCGCGGGCACGCGCAGGTCGAGCAGCAGCTCGCGCTGCCCGATCCGATGCATGAGGGCCTCCACGCTGCCCGCGAGCCCGGGTCGGACGCGGCGGCGTTCC
>JAQBPZ010000065.1 GCA_028287225.1 Gemmatimonadota bacterium | reverse complement strand
TGGTGCTGTAACCCTCCATGAGGAGGCAGCCTGGGGGCGTCATCCGTCCTGGTCCGTGCCCTTCGTTCAATCGTCTTTCCCCCTTTCGACTGAGGGGCCAACATCGCGCGGACGACCTCAGACCATGCGCGATTTCCACGTGCCTCGGCGGAACAGCGTGGCGCTCGCCACGGCGAGGACCGAGAAGGAGATCGTCATCGCCCAGAACGCGCCCTGCGGCCCCATGCCGAAGACCGTGGCGAGTACCCAGGCCAGCGGGATCTCCAGCATCCAGAAGACGAACAGGTTCAGCCACGTCGGGGTGCGGGTGTCGCCGGCGCCGTTGAACGACTGGGTCACCACCATCCCGTACGCGTAGAACACGAAGCCGTACGAGATCGTCCGCAGCGCCGAGACCGCGTACGCCGCGACCGCCGCCTCCTGCGTGAACACCGAGATGATCGGCCGCGCGGCGAGCACGAACACCACGCCCACCGCGCCGAGGAACACCGAGGCGTATCGCGCGGCCTTCCAGACGGATTGTTCCGCGCGCTCCGGCTTTCGGGCGCCGAGGGCCTGGCCCACCATCGTCGCCGCGGCGTTGGCGAGGCCGAAGGTCGGGAGGAGGGCGAAGATCACGATGCGGATGCCGATCGTGTACCCGGCGAGCGCGTTGCTTCCGAAGCTCGCCAGGATGCGCGTGAGGCCGATCCAGCTCGCCATGCCGATGAACACCTGGAAGGTGGCGGAGCCCGAGAGCCCCACGACGCGGCGGATCAGCCCCGCGTCGAGCGCGAAATGGTGGCGCTTGAGCTGGATGCGCGAGCCCGGCCGGATCAGCTTGGAGAGGGCGAACAGGGTGCCCACGCCGCGTCCGATCGTCGTGCCGATGGCCGCGCCGGCGATCCCCAGCTTCGGGAAGGGGCCGAGGCCGAGGACCAGCGCCGGCGCGAGGATGATGTTGATGCCGTTCGCGAGCCAGAGCACGCGCATCGCGATCGCGGCGTCGCCCGAGCTGCGGAGCACCGCATTCACGAGGAACAGCATCACCACGCTCGCGCTGCAGCCCAGCATGATCCGGGTGAAGGAGACGTTGGCCTGCACGCCCGCCGACGCGCCCATCATGGCCAGCAGGTGCGTCGCCGCGAGCGCGCCGATGGCGCCGAGCAGCAGGGAGGCGGCCAGTCCGAAGAGGAGCACCTGCGCAGCCGTGTGCGCGGCGCCCTCGGCGTCCTTCTCTCCGATGCGGCGCGAGATCATCGCGCCCGCGCCGATGCTCACGCCGATGGCCATCGCGTAGAGCATCGTCATGAACGATTCGGTGAGCCCGACGGTGGCGACGGCGTCCGCGCCGAGGTGGGCCACGACGAACACGTCGACGACGGCGAAGACGCTCTCCATGACCTGCTCGAGCACCATCGGCACGGCGAGGATGAAGATCGCGCGTCCGATCGGTCCTTCGGTGAAGTCGCGGCCGTGGGCGCCGCGCAGGGCCTCCACGATCGCCTGCCAGATGGAGGGCAGCGGGGCGGCGGGCGCGGGAGGCGACAGCGGATCGGTGCTGGCACTCATGGAGATCCTGTGTTCCGATGCCTGGGCACCGCGCGCTCGATGGCACGGTGCGAGAAGAAAAACGCCCCGCCTGCGGGGCTGCGCAGGCGGGGCGTGAATCCCCACGAACCGGTGGCGACGTGCGTCGCTACACCGGCTCGACCCCTGCGCGTGCCTGGCCGCTCACGACGACGGTCGTCGCGGTCCGTACGATGACGGATCGCGGAGCGACGGTGGCGGTGAGCGCGGCGGACAGGATCATCGGACGATCTCGGGGGGAAAGGACGAAGGCAGTGTACCGACGTCCGGAATGTTCGTCAAGCGGGTCGGCGCGGGTCGGCCGGGCCGAACGCTACTCTTGGCGCGGGGGGCCCCCCCGATCAAATGATGGCCATGCGCCGCCAGCCGAGCGTCACCGACCCGCCGCGCTCCGCGTCATTCGAACGCCATGCCATCGCGCGGAGTCACTGCCGCCCGGTCGCGTCGCTGGAGCAGGTCTGTGACACACGGCCTCCCCATGGGATGCCACCAGGCGCGCCGCCCTGCGCTCCAGCACCACCAACCCGTTGCCGGCCCACACTCTCCGCCGCCACCTGAACGTGGTCCGGCTTTCGCCCTGCAACGGATTACCATCGTTCGCCGCGCGTCCCCCGCCGGAGCCTCACATGCCCACCCGTCCCTCGAAACGCCAGCTCGTGCAGCGCAGCAGCCGTGTCCTGCTGATCGCCGCGACCCTCGCGCTCGCCACGGCCGTTCCAGCGGCTGCACAGGGTGACCCCCTGGGTCGCGCCATCGCGCGCTTCGATCGCGGCGACTACGCGGAGGCACGCACCGAGCTCGAGGCGCTCGTTCGCGCAAACCCGCGCGACGCCAACGCGACGTACTACCTGGGCCGGGTCGCGGAGCGGCAGGAGCGGACCGGGGAGGCGGTCGACTGGTTCGAGAAGGCGGTCGCGCTGGACGACCGGCGTTCGGATTTTCACCTCTGGCTCGGCATCGCCCTCGGCACGGAGACCATGCACGCGAGCAAGTTTCGGCAGCCGTTCCTGGCCAGGCGGGTGAAGACCGAGTTCGAGCGCGCCGTCGCCCTGGATCCGCGCAGCGTGCAGGCCCGCCAGGGGCTCCTCCGGTTCTACGTCTTCGCACCCGCCATGATGGGCGGCGGCATGGACCGCGCCCGGGAACAGGCCGCGGCGATCGCCGCCTTCAGCCCGATGCAGGGACACCTGGCCGCGGCATTCATCGCACAGCGGATGAAGGACACCGCCGGCGTGCTGCGCGAATACGAAGCCGCCGTCGCCACGTCACCGGACAGCGCCGCCGGCTACCTGGCCCTGGGAGTGGCCTACCAGCAGCTGGGCCGTTGGACGGACGCCTTCGCGACCTACGACCGACTCCTCCGCCGCCGGCCGAACGACATGAAGGCGCTGCTCCAGATCGGCCGCACCGCTGCGCTCTCCGGACAACAGCTCGAGCGCGGAGAGCAGTCGCTTCGGCACTGGCTGGCGAAGATCCCGGGCGACGCGCGCACCGCCACGATCGCGGGCGCGCACCATCGCCTCGGCCAGATCCTGGAGCAGACCGGACGGCGCGACGCCGCGCGCGCCGAGTACGGCGAAGCGCTTCGCATCGACCCGGCAAACGACGAAGCGCGCAAGTCGCTCGCCGCGCTGCGGTAGCGCGCGGGCGGGTTCGCCGTGCTGCGTCAGGTCCTGAGGAGTGCCTCGATTCGCGCGGCGATCCGCTCGGCGTCGGGAAGCACGGCGTCGAGCAGCACGGGGTGGTAGGGCATCGGGACGTCGTCCACCGTGAGCCGCTCGACCGGCGCATCGAGGTGCCAGAACGCTTCGCGCGCCAGCACGGCGGCGATCTCGGCGCCGAACCCGGCGGTGGAGGTGTCCTCGTGCACGATGAGGCACCGGCCGGTGCGCCGCACCGATGCCAGAACCGCCTCGCGATCCCAGGGCATGATCGTCCGGAGGTCCAGCAGGTGCACGTCGCCCGGGAACCGGTCGGCGGCCTCCACGCAGCGGTGCACCATCGCCCCCCACGAGACCACCGTCACCGAGGAGCCCTCGCGCAGCGTCGCCGCCTGGCCGAACGGGAGGACGTAGTCGTCGCCGGGATAGCGCGCGCTGCCGTCGCTCGTCATGAGCAGCGAGCGGTGCTCGAAGAAGATCGTCGGGTTCTCGCTGCGCATGGCGGCGCGCAGCAGCCCCACCGCGTCGGCGGCGTTGCTCGGCATCGCCACCTGCCACCCGACGGCATGCGCCCAGGTCACCTCGCCGCTGAGCGAGTGCCACGGGTCGCCCACGTCCTTGCCGAAGCCGCCCGGCAGGCGCACCACGATCGGTGCGGCGAACTGGTTGGCGGTCCGCCAGCGCATCGTCCCGATGTTGTTCAGCTGCTCGTGTGCCGGATCGGCATACTTGCGGAATTGAATCTCCGCGACGGGCACCATCCCGGCGATCGCGAGACCGACCGAGCGCCCGATGATGCCCTCCTCCGAGAGGCTCGTGTCGAACACGCGGTCCGGGCCGAAGCGCTTCTGCAGCCCCTCGGTCACCAGATGCACGCCGCCCTTGCGGCCCACGTCCTCGCCGAACACCAGGACCCGGGGGTTCGCCGCGAGCTCGCTCGCCAGCGTCCGCCGCACCGCCTCGGCCAGCCGGACCACGTCGCCGTCCG